>NZ_JAVJQO010000002.1:0-300000 GCF_040218225.1 Gracilimonas sp. | reverse complement strand
GTGCTTTTTCTGATGCCGATAATCGTTACGAAGCTGATCTGCTGAACACCGGAGTAAGAGTTAACTACAAAGGTGAGCATTTCGAAATCAAAGAAGCCGCAACGTTCACACAAACAGAAAGAAAGTTTACGGATGGCTTTGGGGTATTCAATCCCGAAGCATCGCTGTTTAATTCTGATCTATACGGCATCCACAACAAATTTGAAAAAGTCCGGTTCCTGGCTGGTTTTAATTTTCAGGATCTGAACTTTCAATTGGATGGGATTGATGAAGGTTCCCGGATTTTGAGTCCATATGCGACAGCCTTTTTACGATCCGGATTTGGACTGAATGGTGAGCTGGGGTTACGGCTTAATAGCCACTCAGAATATGGAAGCAACTGGACCTTTAATATTGCACCGGTTTATAATGTTACCGAACAGATTAAGCTGCTGGCTTCCCTCAGTTCCGGATTCAAAGCGCCAACACTTAATGAGCTGTTTGGTCCGTTTGGGGCAAACACGGATTTGAAACCGCAGGAAAGCCTCACTTTAGATACAGGGATAGAGTTTCATACTTTAGATGGCAGAATCACGACTTCTGCAATTTATTTCCAAAGAAGCATTGATGATTTAATTTCCTATGACGGTACGTTAGGTTATATCAATGTAAACGAACAAAATGATTCTGGAATTGAGTTGTCAGTAGGTTATAGCTTACCCAAAACACAAGTGGAAGTATTCTACAATTATTTAGACGGAGCTATAACTCAGAATGGGCAGGAAACTGATAACCTGATCCGTCGTCCTGATCATAGTTTTGGAGCAAACCTAAACCAGCAACTTACCCCTGATTTCAGTATCAACCTGAGTGGACAATTTATGGGAGATCGAAAAGACATTTATTATAACACTCAGACGTTTGCCAATGAAGAAGTTGAACTGGATAGCTATGTGTTGGTGAATGCCAATTTACAGTATGAATTACTGAGCAAGCAACTCACATTGTTTGCATCCATAAATAACATATTGGATGAAGAGTATACCGAAGTTTATGGTTTCAACACTCCCGGCTTTAATTTCAAAGGCGGGGCGAAATTCTCATTCTGATTTTTGTAATTCGCATATAATAAGGAGATGAAAAAACCGGGTGTCTGTTCAAATATAATGATACCCGGTCTGTTTCAGCATACTATTTGTTAATATCCTCTACGCATTTGCAGGCAAGGCTTTTTACAATATCCCTTTCTTTTATTGCCTTATATGTAGAATTAAAATTGCACATATATTGATCAATTATGTTTAAACTAAATTATTCTAAATATTGACTATTAAATAATGAATAATAATTATATAAAAATAGAATTATATATTTCCTGTGGAAAAATGATTGTGGATAACTTTTTTCTTTAATGTATGTTTAATTCTGGCTCAAAAATATCGTTTAAGATAATTTTATCACGCTTTTTTGGAAGAATATTCCTTTGCGCATGTTTGTTTTTTCGGATACATATATAATAAAAAAATCATTTTTACATTCTGATTTGTCAAGTTAGTAAATCATAAATTCACAGATGTGGATAAGTCCCCGATTTTGTGGAAAAGTATTTGATTTTTTTCTTGCCCAATCACCTCTGCTCGTCTATATTAATTCGTACTTCTTTAGGAGATAACTCATCGGGATTGGGTATTTAAAATTGTCTCTCATCTACGAAGGTTTCAACACAACACGAATAAAAACGAAGTACGCCAATGAAATTTACTCGCTTCTATACTAAGTCTGACTGGAAGACTCCATTTGACGAAATCGAATTTGCAACACGCACCTCAGAAATTAAAAACCCGGACGGCTCACAGGTATTCCATATGGAAGGCGTTGTGGTTCCTGACAGCTGGTCTCAGGTTTCAACAGATGTTATAGCTCAGAAATATTTTCGTAAGGCCGGGGTTCCTGCGAAACTGAAAAAGATCAAAGAAAAGGGAGTGCCGAAATGGTTACAGCGATCTGAAGCTGATGAAAAAGCGCTCAAGGATCTTCCCGAAGAAGAACGTTATACACATGAAATTGATAGCAAGCAGGTCTTTCATCGTTTGGCGGGTTGTTGGACTTATTGGGGGTGGAAACACGACTATTTTGACAGCGAGGAAGATGCGAAAGTTTTTTACGATGAATTAGCGTGCATGCTGGCCAATCAGATGGCCGCACCGAACAGTCCGCAGTGGTTCAATACCGGACTTCACTGGGCATATGGAATTAACGGACCTGCACAAGGGCATTACTACGTTGATGGTAAAACCGGAGAGCTCAAAAAATCCGAAGATGCCTATACACACCCGCAGCCGCATGCCTGCTTCATTCAAAGTGTGGATGACGACCTGGTGAACGAAGGCGGTATCATGGATCTTTGGACTCGGGAAGCCCGGTTGTTCAAATATGGATCCGGAACCGGAAGTAACTTCTCAAAAATCCGCGGAGCTGCTGAGCCGCTGAGTGGTGGCGGAAGAAGTTCTGGTTTAATGAGCTTCCTGAAAATCGGAGATCGGGCAGCCGGCGCCATTAAATCTGGTGGCACAACCCGCCGCGCTGCTAAAATGGTAACTCTTGATCTGGATCATCCGGATATTGAAGAATACATTAACTGGAAAGTTCGCGAAGAGCAGAAAGTAGCCGCATTGGTGGCTGGTTCTAAAACCGTTCAAAAGCACCTGAAGAATATCATCAAGCTTTGCCACACACCGGTAGAAATTGAAGGCCGGACGTTTAACGGAGCTATGAGTCGTGATCCGCTGAAGAACAAAGAACTGGCTAGTGAAATCCGTAAAGCCAAGAGAAATCAGGTTCCGCTTAATTATATAGAGCGTGTAATCCAGCTGGCGGCACAAGGATTTACTGATCTGGAATTTGATACTTACGACACTGATTGGAATTCCGAAGCATATTCTACCGTAAGTGGTCAGAATTCAAATAATTCCGTTCGGGTGCCAAATTCGTTCATGAAAGCTGTGAAGGAAGATAAAGATTGGCATCTGTATGGTCGGGTTGAACTGGATGATGCGGAAGAAGAAGGCCGCGATCCCAAGCCGATGAAAACAATGAAGGCCCGAGAGCTTTGGGATGACATCGCCTATGCAGCCTGGTCATGCGCCGATCCGGGAACACAATACCACGACACCATCAATGAATGGCATACCTGCCCCGAAGATGGCCCGATTAATGCAAGTAATCCTTGCTCGGAGTATATGTTCCTTGATAATACCGCATGTAACCTCGCTTCCCTGAACCTGATGAAATATTTCAAAGGCGATGGTGAGTACAAGGAATTTGATATTGAGTCGCTGGAATACGCCTCCCGAATCTGGACGGTTGTCCTGGAGATTTCGGTGCTGATGGCTCAGTTCCCATCCAAAGAAATAGCGGAGCTTTCCTATGTATTCCGCACGCTTGGATTGGGTTATGCCAATATTGGTGCTGCGCTGATGGTACAGGGACTTCCGTACGATAGTGAAGAAGGAGCTGCTGTTGCAGGAGCGGTTACAGCAACCATGCACATGACATCCTACGCTACTTCAGCCGAGATGGCGAAAGAGCTTGGTACGTTTGAAGGCTACGAGCGTAACAAAGAACATATGCTGAAGGTGATTCGCAATCACCGCCGTGCAGCTTATAACGCTGATCCGAAAGACTATGAAGGATTAACAGTGAAGCCAATGGGTATCGATGCTTCCATCTGTCCTGATTACCTCGTAAAAGCCGCTAAAAAAGCTTCTGACAAAGCGCTGAAGCTGGGCGAAAAACACGGCTATCGAAATGCACAGGTTACCGTGCTTGCTCCAACCGGAACCATTGGTTTGGTGATGGATTGTGATACCACTGGTATTGAGCCTGACTTTGCTCTTGTGAAGTTTAAGAAGCTGGCTGGTGGTGGTTACTTCAAGATTATCAACCAGGCCGTTCCTAAGGCGCTGAAGAATCTCGGTTATTCTGTGAAGGAATCTGAGGATATCATCAACTACGCAAAAGGAGCTGGTTCTGTGGAAGGCTGTCCGCACATCAACCCTGAAACATTGGGTGAGAAAGGTTTTACTGAAACGCAGATTGATGCGATCAACGAAGCACTGCCTGGAAGTTTTGATATCAAGTTTGCCTTCAATCAGTGGACGTTGGGCGAAGACTTCTGCAAGGAGGTGTTAGATATTACCGAAGAGCAGCTCAACGATATGAACTTTGATATGCTGCGCTACCTTGGATTCAGCAAAGAACAAATCCAGGAAGCCAACGATTATGTATGCGGAACCATGACGGTTGAAGGTGCACCACATCTGAAAGAAGAAGATTACGCGGTATTCGATTGCGCGAACCGCTGTGGCCGAATCGGAACCCGATTCATTTCTGCAAAAGGACATATTCGCATGATGGCTGCTGCTCAGCCGTTCCTGTCAGGTGCTATTTCAAAAACCATCAACTTGCCAAATGAAGCGACTATCGAAGATATGAAGGACGCTTATATGGATTCATGGGAGATGATGCTGAAAGCAAATGCACTGTATCGTGACGGTTCCAAACTCAGCCAGCCGCTGAACTCTATGGCGGATGTGCTGGAAGAAATTGACGAGGAAGAAGACGCTCCGGCTGATGCTGAAACCACTATGGCACAGGATAAAGTGCTTGAGGTGGCGGAGCGAATCATCCACAAATATGTGGCCCGTCGCCAGCGACTTCCATTCCGGCGCGAAGGTTACACACAAAAAGTGAAGATTGGCGGACAAAGCGTTTATCTCCGAACCGGCGAGTACGAAAACGGCCAGCTGGGTGAGATCTTTATTGACATGCACCGTGAAGGTGCCGCTTTCCGAAGCTTGCTGAACTGCTTTGCGATCTCCATTTCACTTGGACTGCAACATGGCGTACCTCTGGAAGAATTCGTGGATGCATTCGTATTCACCAAGTTCGAGCCAAGCGGTATGGTAAATGGAAACCCACACGTGAAGATGAGTACATCGGTTATTGATTACATCTTCCGCGAGTTGGCGGTTACCTACCTGGGCAGAGAAGATCTGGCACATGTACCGGCTGATCAGATTGAAACCCGAAATTTACGTCCAACTGCTGATGCCCAGCCAGAAGCAAAAGCGGACACACAGACCGAGGCGAAAGCCCCAAATGCAACATCATCAGATGCTGTCGCAAAAAAGACCGTAGCTGAACCCGAACCGGCCGCTGTTGATACCAGCGAAAGTGCTCAGGTTCAGCAAAAAGCGGTACAGGCCGATAGTTATGAAAGTGAATACGACAAAGCCAAGCAAATGGGATACACCGGCGAAGCCTGCCCGGAATGCGGCAGCATGACCATGGTCCGTAACGGAACCTGCATGAAGTGTATCACCTGTGGTTCTACCACCGGCTGCTCGTAATTAATAAATGATTGTCATTGCGAAGGTTGCGGCGAATGCCCAACCTGAAGCAATCTCCCGGACGAAGCTTTGATGGGAGATTCATAAACTTTCATGGAGAACAGGATAAACCCTGATTGGCCGATCGCCAGTCGGGGTTTTTTATTGGAACACAGATTTTTTGGATTCAGAGATTTCACAGATGAGTTTCACTCTTCCGCTCCACGTTAAATCATGAGTTTCCCCTCCTTGGAGGGAATTCAGGGGGGCGAGGTTGCTAAAGTTTCTATGCGTTAATCATGCCAAGTCAACCTGCAACACTCACCCAATCTATCCCGTAGCCTCATCTGAATCTTTGAGCTGAATTTCTGCGATTGGGAATTATCAAAGATTTACTGTAAATACCGCTTGGTATTCAACGGGGTAAGGTATTACCAACTAATTCAAATCAAAACTTCACCAACATGAAACGACTTATACTCACGCTAACCATTGTGGCGATGACGGGCTCTGCATATGCCCAAATCAGTGCCAAGCTGATGCGCTACATGGATGTATCTGAATCACAAATTACCTTTGTTTACGGGGGCGATATCTGGTTGGCTCCCAAAGATGGAGGAACCGCTGTACAGCTGACTTCGTCTCAGGGAGAAGAATCCTGGCCACGTTTTTCACCAGATGGAACCGAAATTGCCTACACAGCCAGCTACAATGGAAATGATGACGTATATGTGATTCCGGTGAAAGGTGGGATTCCACATCGGGTAACTTATCCATCGTTTAGTGATCGGATGGTGGAGTGGCATCCGGATGGAGAGCGTCTGCTTTTTGCTTCGCGGCGAGAAATGGGGCAGCGTTCGGCTAATGAGTTTTATATGGTTTCCAAAGAAGGTGGAATGCCGGAGAAATTGGAACTGCCTTATGGAGAGCTGGCAAGTTTTTCACCCGATGGTAACAAGTTAGCTTACATCACCAAGATCACAGAGAATTATCCGTTCAAAAGATATAAAGGCGGACTGGCATCTGATATCCTGATCTATAATATGAAAAGCAACAAGGTAGAACGAATTACGGATAATGAATATAACGACGGTAAGCCGGCCTGGTTTGGTGATAAAGTCTATTTCCTGTCTGATCAGGGAGAAAATTTCAGACTTAACATCTGGGAATACAATACCGCTGACGGAAGTATGAATCAGGTTACCAATTTTGAGGAGTTCGATATTTCGTTTTTGTCGGCTGGACCGGAAGATTTGGTCTTTGAGATGGGCGGTGATTTATATCTCATGAATCCCGAAACCAATGAATATGAAGTAGTAGAAATTGATGTGGTCAGTGATCTGTCTAATGAAATGCCTCGGGAAGTGGATGTGAGTAATAACATCCAGCATATGACTGCTTCCAAAGAAGGAAAAAGGGTGGTTTTTGAAGCCCGGGGTGAATTATTTAATGTGCCGGCTACGGAAGGGTATTCCATGAATATGACGAAATCGAGCGGAGCTTTTGACCGGCATCCGTCATGGTCGCCTGATGGAAAACACATTGCCTACTGGAGTGATGCAGATGGTGAGTATCAGATTTATTTAGCGAAAGCGGATGGACCAGGTGAGCCGCAAAAACTGACTTCCCGCGACAAAGGTTATGGCTATTCGCTGTATTGGTCACCGGATAGCAAGCATATTGCGTTTATTGATGAGACTAATACCATATATAGTGTCAATGTAAATAATGGGAATGTAACAGAAGTCGGGAATACAAACTGGAATGTAGGTCACGGTGGAAGAGATGGCTACCCGATTTCCTGGTCGCCGGATTCCCGCTGGATAGCATTCACTTCAGGAATGGACAATGCCAACTATGCAATCATGCTTTATGATACCGAAAGCAAAGAATTACATCGGGCAACAAGTGGATTCTATACTTCATCAAATCCGGTTTTCAGCAATGATGGACAATATCTATACTACACCACCAACCGAAATTTCGATGCGGTGTACTCAGATTACGACAACACCTGGGTCTATCCGAATTCCACACATTTGGTTGCCGTGAGCCTCACCAAGGAAGTGCCTTATTTACTGCAGCCTAAAAATGATGAAATTCCGGAGGAGCCGGAAGAAAAAGAAGAAGGTTCTGAAGAAGAAGCAGAAGAAGAGCTTAATGTTGAAATCGACTTTGATGGATTTGAAAAACGGATTACAGTTCTCCCCGTAGCTCCTGGAAACATGGGGAATGTGTTGGGCGAATTTGGCGAAGGTATGATCGTATATATGCGTTTTTCAAATACCGGATCGGATGGAGGTCCGCCAAAGCTTGTGGCGTATGATGTGGATAAACGCGAGGAAGTCGTGATCATGGAAGGCGTTGGCGCAGCTGTGCCTACAGCCGATCGTAAAGCGCTGCTGGTTCAAAGCCGTGGACAGTATGGAATTATTCAGCCTCAGCCCGGGCAGAGCATTGAGAAGCCGGTTCCTACAGATGGCCTTGTGATGGATTTGATTCCAAAAGACGAGTGGAGACAAATCTTTACCGATACCTGGAGGCGACATCGTGATTTCTTCTACGATCCGGATATGCACGGTGTAGACTGGGATGGATTGAAAGAACAATATGGTTCTCTTATTGATGATGCACGAACCCGCTGGGATATTTCCAATCTGCAGTCGAATCTGGCCGCAGAGTTGAGTGCAGGTCATACCTATACGTTCGGCGGTGATAACGAAAGTGTGGATTTCAGGGGAACCGGTTACCTCGGAATTGACTGGGAGAAAGCTAATGGTAAGTATCGGATCAAAAAAATCATCACTCCGGCGGAATGGGATACGGAAATTCGGTCTCCTTTTGACCGGCCGGGAGTTACTGTAAATGCAGGGGATTACATTCATTCTGTGAATGGTGAGGAATTAGATTCGGATAAAGATCCATATGCAGCTTTTGAAGGCTTAAGCGGAGAAACCGTTGCACTTATGATTAGCTCTGATGGAAAACCGGCTAGTGCTCAGAAAGTAATTGTGAATACCCTAAGTCAGGGCGAAGAAGGTCAGTTGCGCTATCTTGCCTGGATTGAGAATAACCGTAAGACCGTGGAAGAGTTATCTGACGGTAAACTCGGATATATCTATATGTCGAACACCTCTTCTCAGGGACAGCTGGAGCTCGTTCGAATGTACTACGGTCAGCTGGATAAAAAAGGTTTTATCATTGATGAACGGTTTAATGGCGGAGGTCAGCTGGCTGACCGATTCCTCGAGTTAATGCAGCGACCGGTAGTTTATAATCTGCATTGGCGCCACGGAAAAGACCATACACAGCCTATTCACACTAATACCGGACCAATGGGAATGCTTATTAATGGTTGGGCAGGCTCTGGTGGAGATGGACTCCCATGGGCATTCCAGGAACTGGAAGCCGGGCCTATTGTTGGGGAACGTACGCTGGGTATTTTAGTGGGTCCGGCAACCGGACATCAGCTGATCGATGGCGGTGGTATTACCGTTCCGGGTGCACGTTTGTATGATAATGACGGGCATTGGTTCTGGGAAGGCGAGGGAGTTCGCCCTGACATCCCGGTTTGGGATAATCCGAATATGCTGATGCAGGGCCGTGACCCACAGATGGAACGGGTAGTCGAAGAAGTGATGAAGATGGTGGATGAGTCATCCAACAAGATGACACCAGCACCCAAACCCGATGACCGTTCAGCTCAAGGGCTGAAAGACAACTAAAATTCAAACCCCGGTTAACCACCGGGGTTTTTTTATTTAATAAAATTTCGGATCAGCAACTCTCAGTCATTAGTTTTAACTTTAGTTACATCAAAATTCTAACACTCACCATTGAGCTATGAATTTTCCCAATCCTTTTTTCCGATGGAGGCCGCATCCGTGGCATGGACTGGAAGTTGGCGCCGAACAGCCAAAGATCGTCAACGCTTTCATCGAACTTACCCCATTCGATACCATTAAATACGAAGTGGACAAGAAAACCGGTTATATGAGGGTTGATCGCCCACAACGAAGTTCGTCTTTGCCACCATCTCTATACGGATTCATTCCCCGGACTTATTGCGGGAATCATGTTGGAGAACTGTCGAATGAAGATGTAAAAGGAGATGGCGATCCACTGGATATTTGCGTGCTGAGTGAACGTCCCATTGATCGAAACGAGGTGATTTTAAGCGCCCGGGTAATTGGCGGATTGCATATGGTAGATCATGATGAAGCCGATGATAAAATCATTTCCGTCCTGGATAATGATACCTATTACAGCAATATTCACAGCGTGAATGATTTGCCTCCTGTGCTGATTGAGCGGCTCCGTCACTATTTTGGAACTTACAAACTGATTCCGGGAAAAAATCAAAACGATGTATATGTGCAAGGAATCTTTGATGCCGATCATGCTTACAAAGTAATCGAAGCTTCTATCAAAGATTACGAAGAAATGTTTGGTGAATAGATCCTGATGGCTAAAGCTCAGGAAAATATCCGGGTTCAGTGGTTTATCGTGGCGGTTGCGGTGATACTGTTTATTATCAAAATGGCTGCCTGGTATTTGACCAATTCCGTAGCCGTTTTAACCGATGGACTTGAAAGTATTGTGAACGTACTCAGTGGGTTTATTGGCTTATATAGTCTCTATTTGTCGGCAAAACCAAAGGATGAAAATCATCCCTATGGACACGGAAAAGTTGAGTTTATATCAGCTGGAATAGAAGGGACGCTTGTTACCCTTGCCGGACTTTTTATTGTAGCTGAAGCTATTCAAAGCTTTATAAATCCCGAACCTCTTAAAAGCCTGGATCTTGGGATTATTCTGATCGCCATTTCAGCGGTAATCAACTATGGGTTTGGGTACTGGGCTTATCAAACCGGAAAAAAGAACGACTCGTTAGCCCTTCAGGCAAGCGGGCGTCATCTGCAAACTGATACCTATACCACGATGGGTATTATTGCAGGATTGGTGCTTATTCGCTTCACTAATATCCTATGGCTGGATGGAGCTGTAGCTATTCTGTTTGCGTTGCTGATTATCAGGATGGGCTTCAGGATTCTGAGAGCAGCAATAGCTGGAATTATGGATGAAGCAGATGAGGAATTGCTAGCAGATTTGATTACCTATTTACAGCAAAACCGGGATCCAAAATGGATTGATCTTCACAATCTTAGGATCACCAAATATGGTCGTATCCTGCATGTAGATGCTCATCTAACTCTACCCTGGTATCTGACTGTTAAGGAAGCACATGCTCAGTTAGATAAAATTGAAGCACTCATCACCAAGAAGTTTGGAAACCGAATTGAGATTTTCATCCATACCGATTTCTGTCAGGAATTTTCTTGCTCACTATGCAAAGTGGAGAACTGTGAAGTGCGTCAGCATCCATTTCAGGAGCGACTGGAGTGGACCGTAGAAAATGTAGCCTCTGATGGCAAGCACCGGTTGTAGGCTAGCTATACATATTCACTCAAATCCAGGTCCAGCTCTTCGGCATATCTTCGGAGCAGTTTCACTTTATAATCAGGCATCAGTTCAGTTTCACCGGCAATAATCTCTTTGGTGAGCCGGTTGGGAAGGATAAAAGACTTGGCATGTTTGCCAAAATCCGTAACCAACCGATCTTGTATGGGAGATAGCAACCTATTTTTGATGTCATTGATCTGGTTTTGCTCATTTCTCATAGCCCGGTATTCCTGACTGGACATTGTGTCGCTTGCCTTACGGGAATCAGATAATTGCTGCTCCTTGGCTTCATGGATAGAAGAATCAAGTACCGACTGTAACTGAGATTTAAAACTTTCATTCTTAATCCCTCCGTAAACACCTTTGGTTTGTTTCCAGTCATGTACACGAGTGGGATTTTGAGCCAAATCACTCACAATTTTTTTGCTTACCAGATGGTACATAGGCTTGTTCAGTTCACGGGCCTTTTCATCAAAGAAATCCATCAGCCTGCAATAGATAAACCATTCAAAAACGGTGAGGTTATTTTTGTCCTTTTCCTTGATGAGGTTGTTGTGATCTTCATCACTGTAATCAAGATGATCGAATATCGCATTCTCTTGTTTGATCCAGTCCAGAATACCATGCTTTTCAGCCTGTTCGTCAAGTTTGGCTTTGAACTCGAGCAGATAAATGACATCATCAGCGGCATATTGTTTTTGATTTTCAGAAAGAGGGCGTTTCCACCAATTGCTTTGCTGAGATGAGCTATTTACATCTACATTTAAAACCTCTTTGATGAGATTGGTTAGGGAAGCCGGTTCATAATTCAACAGGCTGGTAGCGGCATCCAGATCGTACAGGTTCTTGGGGAAGCAGTCAAGGGAATGAAGTAGCCTGAGGTCTTCTCCGAAAGCGAACACTACTTTCTGAACATCCGGATGTTCAATAGCAGGAAAAATGGTTTTAATGTCCAGATTATGACTCAGGGGATCTACCAGATAGCAATCATCTCCGTCATAGATTTGCATCAGACACATGTTAAACCCATATCGATACCGATTGCGGTCAAACTCCAGGTCTATAGCAAACTCTTTGGACTGCTGAAGCTCAGAATTTAGTTTTTCGAGATCTTTATTCTCCGTGATGTAGTGAATAGCCATGTATGGTATAGGATGAAATTCTAGATAGCCAATGTATCAATATTGCAGCGAAATTACAGAGATTTGAGATATTTTGATTCTCGATTTAAAGTTAGCCTGAGAAAGAAAAATATAACGACTGATAAGCTATCTATGCTGCTCGTAAAACTTAGGCTCTAGTATTTCTTTAACAGCTTCTAATTGGCTGGCTTGGATAGGTTGGTCTGAAGCCTGGATAATTTCATCAAGCTGCTCTTTTGTTCTTATGCCCAAAACAGCAGAAGCAACAGCCGGATGTTGCAGAACATATTGAACGGCTACTGAAATTGGATTTCCTGTATTATTGACAACCTTCTGAAGAGCCTCAACTTCTTGTCTGGAATATCCCTGGTAGTCATGTGGGGCCTTATCGATGAGTAATCCTTTTCCAAGCGTTCCCCGGGTTATAACGCTGATGTCATGTTCAGCAAGCAGGTCCAGACTTTCTTCTTCCGGACGGCGATCCAGTAAACCATATTGCATCATTACACAATCCATTCTTGATCGTTCCACATATTGACGTATAGTATTTGGCCGGATGGAGGAGATTCCATAAGCACGGATTTTCCCCTGATCCTTAAGCCGGTCAAAGGCTTCAATAATTTCGTCAATGGGATCATCGATAGTGCCACCGTGCAGCATATACAAATCAATATATTCTGTTTGAAGGCGGCGCAAACTTTCATTCACCCCGGTTAAAATATATTCTTTTGTGGGATTCCATTCCCAGCCGGAACCATCTTCATTCCACACATTTCCTACCTTGGTCGAAATAATGACTTCATCCCTGTACGGTTTCAGCGCCTTTCCAACTACTTCTTCATTCAAACCCCGATTGTATAGATCAGCTGTGTCAAAGAAATTAATGCCTTTATCGTGAGCCTCACGGAGAAGGGAAGAAGTGGAATCCGGGTTTTTCTCTACTTCAAGAGACATGCACCCAAAACTGATTTCACTTACTTCTATATCCGAATTACCCAACTTATGATACTTCATAATTTCCTTTTTTTATGTGGAGTAATATAATTAGAAGTGTGCAGGAATGATTCCTTCCGTTTTTACGGATTCTGTCCAGCCAAAATTTGATTCATTCCTTCAAATACCGCATACTAAGCCGGAATAAAACTATGGAGGTCATACAGATGGAAGAACGCGACTTGAAAGGATACTGGAAAAGAAACCTGAAATACCTGGGTATCTTGCTCAGCATCTGGTTTGTGGTATCATATGGGTTTGGAGTTTTACTCGTACCTGCCTTAAATGAAATTCAGATTGCAGGCTTTAAGCTTGGCTTTTGGTTTGCACAACAAGGCGCTATTTACACATTTGTAATCCTCATTTTTGTCTATGTGTATTTGATGAACAAATTGGACCGCGAATTTAAAGTGGATGAGGACTGATCATGGATGTACAAGTTTGGACCTATATTTTAGTTGGGATAACCTTTGCACTTTATATTGGAATTGCGATTTGGGCAAAAGCTGCTACTACCAGTGACTTCTACGTTGCAGGAGCTCATGTAAATCCGATTACAAACGGCATGGCTACAGCCGCAGACTGGATGTCAGCGGCTTCCTTTTTATCTATGGCTGGTTTAATCTCCTTCATGGGTTATGACGGCTCTGTTTACCTGATGGGGTGGACAGGTGGTTATGTGCTTCTGGCTTTATTGCTGGCGCCTTATCTCCGGAAATTCGGAAAGTTTACCATACCGGATTTTATTGGAGACCGATATTATTCCAACTTTGCCCGAACGATCGCGGTAATTTGTGCACTCGTGGTTTCCTTCACCTACGTAGCCGGACAAATGCGCGGTGTAGGGCTTGTATTCTCAAAATTCCTGGAAGTAAACATCGACTTTGGAGTCTTGATTGGAATGGCAATTGTGTTTTTCTATGCAGTATTAGGAGGGATGAAAGGAATCACTTACACGCAGGTTGCTCAGTATTGTGTGCTGATTTTTGCTTTTATGGTACCCGCTTTCTTTATCTCTTTTCAACTCACAGGTAATCCCATTCCGCAGTTTGGATTTGGTTCGACCTTAGCGGATGGATCAGGACAATATCTGCTTGAGAAGCTTGATCAACTGCACACTGAACTTGGGTTTGCAGCCTACACCAGTGGTACTAAAAGCATGCAGGATGTGTTCTTTATCACTGCCGCATTAATGATTGGTACAGCCGGACTGCCACATGTGATTGTACGATTCTTTACCGTTCCCAAAGTGAAAGATGCCCGCGTTTCGGTAGGTTATGCACTGATTTTTATAGCTATTCTGTATACGACAGCTCCGGCCATCGCTGCCTTTGCCAAATACAATATGATGGAAACGGTTAGTGAAGAAGAATACACGGAAATGCCTGCCTGGTTCAATACCTGGGAACGAACGGGACTACTAACCTGGGTGGATAAAAATGATGACGGCATTATTACCTATGCTCCCGGTGAAGCTATGGTAGGATTACCGGATATTCAGCGAAATGCCGATGGAGAAATAATTCGGGGAGCATTTGGTGAGGTAAAGGTCAACAATGAACTCACAGATACTAATAATGAACTTTATGTAGACCGTGATATCATGGTTCTGGCTAATCCTGAAATCGCAAACTTGCCAGCCTGGGTTGCCGGATTGGTAGCCGCAGGTGGTTTGGCAGCGGCCCTTTCGACAGCTGCAGGATTATTGTTGGTAATATCCACAGCTGTATCACATGATTTAATCAAAAAGCAGATTAAAACCGATATTTCTGATAAAGCCGAGTTGATGTGGGCACGTATTTCGGCAGCAGCAGCAGTAGTTGTAGCCGGGTATTTTGGCATTAATCCCCCGGGTTTTGTGGCAGAAGTGGTAGCTATTGCCTTTGGGCTGGCTGCGGCTTCATTTTTTCCGGCTATCATACTTGGCATCTTTTATAAGAAAATGAACCGCCAGGGAGCTATCGCCGGAATGATCGCCGGACTACTGTTCACGCTTTCCTATGTGGTGTTCTTCAAGATTGCCTTCCCTGAATTCAACTCACCGGAATACTGGTGGTTTGGTATTTCACCGGAAGGAATTGGTACACTCGGAATGATTCTGAACCTTCTGGTTTCGTTTGCAGTTGGTATGATTTTCCCAGAACCACCGGAAGATGTGCAGGAGATGGTGGAGAGCATTCGCTATCCTAAATAGCTAAATAAGTAACTGTTTAATAATATTTCAAAAAATGGCAATTAATCATCATTTGCTGGTTTTAGGATCACAGAATGCTAAAAAAGAGGATCAAAAAATCGATAGAAGCAAAGTTCGTCCCGTACAGTTGGTTACGCCCGATGAAAGGGTAAAACAGGTTAATTTTTTTAATGACTGGGGAAAAGTAGGAGTAAGTTCGATAGCCTGGGACCTGGCCCGCTTTCCTGATGAATTATTTGTTTCGGTTAATGATGAAATCCGAAGATTAAATGCGAAGACCAGGGAGTTTGAAGTATTAGATTTAGGTGAAATCGGGGATTTACACGACATCCATTTCATAGATGACTTGCTCTGGATTTCTAATACAGAGTATGATCAGGCTATTGGATATGATGCTGAAAAAAGAAAGGTTGTAGAAAAAAGGTCACTTGATACATTCCGATTAAGTCTGGATGATATCGATAGGGATGAAGACATAGAAAAAGTAAAAGATCGCTTTCACTGCAACCAGGTTTTTAGAGACTATAATGGAGACTTGTGTGTACTTATTCACTCCATCAACGGCTGGCTTTTTTATAGGGTGTTATTCGAGATGTTGGTAAAAAAGCAGGGAGATGGAGGTATTATCAATCTTGATAAACAGGAAGTGATACAATTACGTCTACAGAGCCCACATTCTGTACGTAAGATAGATGGTGATTACTGGGTACAAGATAGCAGTGATTTGTCAACCAAAATTTTCGATAAGGAATGGCAGTTTAAGGATACCATTAAAACAGGAGGGTTTGGCAGAGGTGTAGATTTTTCGGATGATGATACAGCTTACATTGGGCTTTCAGCTACCAGAAAACGATACCTGAAACTCATCCCTACATCAGAGTATCATTCTAACCGCATATTGGTTGTGGGTATAGATAAAAAGGATAAAAGACAGGAAATACCTATCCCAAATATTGAGCAACTGGATAATGTATATATCCTGGATGAGCCTGTAAGAAAGTTATTTGAAGAGTTGGTCTAAAACCATCCGGCACCCAATCCGCGGAAAGGCCATGGGATTGAAGCAAGGATGATAGCCAGCCCAATTCCATACATGATGGCAATTCGCTTATGCTTTGCCACAGAGTCTGATAAACGTTTGGCTGTACTAAATCCAATAGTGATGAGTGCAATAGCAATGATCATCATTGACATATGTTCGACGGTATAAAAACGTAACAACTGACTTTCCATTACTCCGGACTGGAAGGATACTTTTGGGCTTATAAAATAAAGAGCCAGGCCAATCAACAACTGGATATGGGTGAAAATCAGTGCCAGCAATGCAGCCAGTCTATCTGATTTTTGATAATCTTTTTTGCCAGCCCAGCCGGTGGCAGACTTGAATAAAGCCCAAACAATTAAAACCAAAACAATCCATCGGAGACCAGAATGCGCGTGTAATAAACCTTCGTACATATGCTAATATTATTTTTCTTTGATTACGTCGGGTGAATATAGCCAAGAATTAGCTCTTAATCTTATTCTCTGCTTTTTTGAGAATGCGTTTAACTCTGCGATTGTTGACGCCAAGGTCGTAGGCACCAAGCCGGCTCGCACTTCGGATATAAACAGTTGTGATGCCTGCGGCTTCTTCCATAATTACATCTACATCATCTTTAAAACCAAAAACAGGAATTCGGTAAACGGCGTGTAATTCTATTCGTTTTGGGTCAATCACTTCCCATCGGTATGCTTCTTCATCAAAAACACGGACGAAGGCTTCATACACTTTTTCAACTCCTGCCAGATATTCTTCTGAAGTTCGGATGCAATTTGGAGTTACCGGGCAGGGCGGAAGCGGATTATTCTGGGAAATTTTTGGCATGAGCAGATTGAAACTTGTTTATGGAGAAAGAATCAATCCTCTTCGAAAAAACGTTCCAGCATCTCAATACAAGAGTCAATCTCAGTACACACCTTAAATAGGTTCAGGCTTTTTTTGCTAATGTAATCGTATTGAATAGCACTTTCCGTAAACTTCACCAATCCATCAAAATAACCTTCGCTGTTAAGCAGAAATATGGGTTTATCATGAATGCCCAGTTGCCTCCAGGTCAGGATTTCGAAAAACTCATCAAGGGTTCCAAACCCACCCGGCAGGATAAGGAAAGCATCTGAAAGAGATTCCATGAGTGCTTTTCGGGTGTGCATGTCTTGTGTTTCGTGAAGATCTGTAAGTTCAGTATGGGCAACTTCCGCTTTTTTAAGTCGGGTTGGTATCACCCCAAAAACATCACCACCGTTATCGAGGGCAGCGTCAGCAAGCTTACCCATCATCCCTACTTTTCCGCCTCCGTAAACCACACCCCAGTTTCGGCGGGCTATTTCCCTGCCGGCTTGTTGGGCCAATTCGGGGAAACGAGGATTATTACTTTCACGGGAACCGCAATACACGCAAATATTTTTCTTCATCAGGCTACAGAAAACATTCTTTTTAATACAGAGTCCAGCTTTTCAACGAAGTAAAGTACATCCTCTTCTGTGTTTTGCTTTCCGAAGCTAACCCGAATAC
Source organism: Gracilimonas sp. (assembly GCF_040218225.1). Taxonomy (NCBI): domain Bacteria; kingdom Pseudomonadati; phylum Balneolota; class Balneolia; order Balneolales; family Balneolaceae; genus Gracilimonas; species Gracilimonas sp. Next base: position 282,285 of record NZ_JAVJQO010000002.1, on the reverse strand, counting down.
TGGATTTTGCAAGCCCTTCTTCCATGCCGATTCCATTGAGTACGTGAGAAGGCTCTACAGCTCCGGATGTACAAGCGGAACCGTTAGAAACACAAATTCCTTCGATATCCAGATTCAGAAGCAGCATCTCGCCATCTATGTATTTACCCTGATCATCACTAAAAGATAAATTCACAATATGCGGCACTCCATTATCTTTAGGGCCATTTACATTGTACTTGAAGTCCAGTTTCTCATCCATAGTGCTAAGCAGGAGAGAACGAAGTTTCTTGAAACGACGGGTATGATTATCCATTTCACTAACCGCAAGTTCAAGTGCTTTGGCAAAGCCAACGATACCAGGAACGTTCAGCGTGCCTCCGCGCCGGCGACGTTCCTGTGAGCCACCCTGCATCCATGGAATCCATTTTGAGCCGTTTTTTATATACATGATGCCGGTTCCCTTTGGGCCATAGATCTTATGGGCACTCCCGCTCAGGAAGTCAATATTAAGGTCTTTTACATTCAGCGGGATTTTCCCAAGGCTTTGAACGGTATCAGAATGAAGTGGTACACCATGCTCTTTACACACTTCGGCAATTTCTTTTAGCGGGTTGATGGTGCCAATTTCATTATTGACATGCATAATGGTTACTAAGGCGGTATTCTCCGTGATAGCCTCTTTTACAGCATCAGCGGTTATAGTTCCGCAATCCTTTGATTTGGCAAATACGGGTTTTACACCCTGCATCTTCGCTAACTCAACGGTGTGAAGTACAGCATGGTGTTCGAGCTCGGAAGTAATAACTTCCTTCTTGTCGCCAGAAACAGCAAGTACACCTTTAATAACCGCATTGTCACTTTCGGTTCCGCCGCTGGTAAAAATAATCTCAGAAGGTTCAGCACCTATCAGAGTAGCCACTTTTTCGCGGGCATCCTCAACAATAACCTTGGATTTCTGCCCAAGGTGATGGGGAGAGTTGGCGTTGCCATAATTTTCTTTCAGGTAAGGAAGCATGGCTTCCAGCACGCGATCATCCAATGGAGTGGTGGCGGCGTGATCTAAATATACCGTTCGCATTCAACAGGTTAGATTTGAGTTACATTTTTTGCCCTGAGAAAATATCCATTATTTGATTGAAAAGCAGACATAAAAGCGCTTTCAATATTAGGATTCAAAAGAGTAACGTTTTTATATGCTTATCTGGCCGAAGTGGATTCTATTTCAATTCATTAAAACTTCATTTCGTGAAGAGATCTTGGTACATTTACACCTGAAATAAATAACAAATTCATTACTCAACTCATGGCTAAACTCACACTCAACGATGTCGATGTAAAAGGCAAAAAAGTACTAATGCGCGTAGATTTTAACGTGCCCATCGAACATGGTGAAATCACTGATGACAATCGAATTGTACAAGCGCTGCCTTCTATTAAACATGTCATTGATCATGGGGGGCTGTTGATTTTGACAAGTCACCTTGGCCGGCCATCGGGGATTCCGGAACCTGAGTTTTCACTGAAACCAGCAGCGGACCATTTAGCCGAATTGATCAATACTAAAGTCCATTTTGCTGAAGATTGTATTGGGGAAAAAGCCGAGGAAGCTATATATAATGCCAAACATGGAGAAGTGGTTGTTTTGGAAAATGTACGTTTCCACAAAGGAGAGACGAAAAACGATGAAGAATTCAGCAAAGCCCTCGCTGCTCATGCCGATCTGTTTGTAAATGATGCCTTTGGAAGCAGTCACCGGGCTCACGCTTCGGTAGCCGGGGTAACCCGATATCTTCAGCCGGCAGTTTCCGGTTTTTTACTGGAAAAAGAAATTAAATATCTGGAAGAAAGTATAAACGATCCCGACCGGCCCTTCGTGGCTATTTTGGGTGGAGCCAAGGTTTCTGATAAAATTGGGGTAATCGAAAACCTGATTCCTAAAGTGGATACCATCATTATTGGCGGTGGAATGACTTACACGTTCTATAAAGCAAAAGGCTGGCCAATTGGGAATTCTCTGGTTGAAGACGACAAAGTAGAGTTAGCTAAAGAACTGCTCAAAAAGGCAGAGAATCAGGGCATCCGGTTTATGTTACCGATAGATTCTGTGGTAGCAAAAGAATTTAAAAATGATGCTGAACATAAAGTGGTAGATGAAGATGGTATCGAAGAAGGCTGGATGGGACTAGATATTGGACCACAATCTTCTATTGCTTTTGGAAATCAGATTAAGTCTGCCAAGACCGTACTCTGGAATGGGCCTATGGGCGTATTTGAAATGGAGAACTTTGCGGATGGAACCTTTTCTGTTGCTGAAGCTCTTGCAGAAGCCACTAAATTTGGAGCAACCACTATTATCGGAGGGGGAGACTCGGCTGCAGCTATCAAAAAAGCCGGACTTAGTGATGATGTATCCCACGTTTCTACAGGCGGTGGGGCGAGTCTTGAGTACCTGGAAGGTAAAGAATTACCAGGTGTTGCATGGCTGACGGATAAGTGAAATTAGTTTCCTTTTTAAAAGCCCTCTTCATTTACTGATGAGGGTTTTTTTGTTACATGAGTAGAATTATAACAAAAAACAATGATTTAGAGTTGAATTAAAGAAAAGTTTAAACTAATCTCTCAGAAATTATTTAAAGGGAATTTAGTTTAAAAAAGTAGTCCGAATGCGATTAAGCTCTTCATTCATTCTATTTGTGGTAGCTTTCTTTATATCAATTAGCTATTCACTTTCTGCTCAGGATCGTGAATTCGGGGATGTGAGAATCGCTGATTTTTTTAACTACGACCAATCTTATGATAGTACTTCTCCAGCTATTGCACTTTTTGATGTAGCTAAAGTCCACTTCGATGATCGCTATAATGTGTATATGCAAAGACACACCAGGCTGAAAATCTTAAACGAGTCTGGTCTTGATTACGGTAACATAGAACTGGTTTTTGATCGGGATATAGACCAGCACATTAATGATGTAAGGGCAGTTACATATACTATGGATAAGGGGAATCTCAAGAGATCAGAAATATCACGAAAAGATGTTTTTGAAGAAAAGCTTGTGGAAGATATTTATGCAAAAAAGTTCACAATGCCGAATGTTGAGAAGGGAGCCATTCTGGAATATTCTTATCAAAAAAAGTTGGGCAACCCATTTTATTTACCTGATTGGGAGTTTCACAAAGAAATACCTGTTCAACATAGCTCCATATATTTGAGAATACCCTGGCGGTTTAAATATCATATGGTTTTTAAAGGAACAGATACTCATTATATAACCAGGTCTGGCAGCTTAAAACAGGCATATGAAAATGAGTACTTTATTGAAATTTCGAAGGATAGTTTGCCCCCGGTTGAAGATCTTCCATTTATAGATAGCAGAGATAATTTTATTTCCAAGGTATTCACGCAGTTGAATTTCGCCTATAGGGATAATGGAAGTAAAATTGAATATCTGAAAGATTGGGAAAAAATCTCTGATGAAATAAGAAGCCATCGAAATATTGGTAAACAAAAGACCAACAGAGAAATTCGGGCTAAGGTTGAAGAGCTAACGCAGGGCATGACGTCAAAAATAGAGAAGATGAAGAAAATCTTTGAGTTTACTTCTACCTATTTGTCTTTTAATGGCCGTCATCAGGTTATTTCGGAAAAAGGAATCAGAGATACATTTAGGGATAAAACAGGGTCTTCCGGCGACATTAATATTCTGCTTTACAAGATGCTCGAGGAGGCAGGCATAGATGCGTCTTATGGTCTTATGAGTACACGTAGTAATGGGTTGGTGCTAACCGATTATCCCATCATAAACCAGTTTAACCATATTGTTGCAATTGTAGAGTTAGGTGGCAGAGTATTTACATTAGATGCTACTGAAGGAAAACGATCTGTCTTTTTACCTCCGGTTAAGAACTTGTATCAATTTGCCTATGTAGTACAAGACGATAGCTATGGATGGTATGAAGTTGTGCCATCTCAAGAGTCTGAAACTAATTCGGTTCTGTCTTATGAAATTGATTTGTCAGGTAAAGCTAAGGCAGAATGGACGAATACCAGTATAGGCTACCCTGCACAAAGCCGGAGAAATCTTTTGACTGCAGGAAATATGGAGGACGCTACTAAAGGGATGTTAAAAGAGATCGAAAATGTACACATTGATACAGTAATTATTCGGGGGATGGGGAATTACGATAATACGGCCGTTCATTTCACACAATTCAGTTTTGATATGTTCAACGGTGACAGCCTCAGAGAAGTAAATTATTTTAATCCATTTGTGTTTCTTGCCGATCAGGAAAACTTATTGGAAGCACCAACCCGTGAGTTTCCGCTTTACTTTCCATATCCCATTAAAGAATCCAAGAGCATAATCATAAAGATTCCTCAGGAATATATGATTGATGAATTGCCAGCATCTACAACGGTTTCAATGCCTGATAATAAAGGGATGTTCAGCTTACAAGTAAGCTCAACTGATTCAAACATTCGTATAACTTCGGAGTTTTTTATCAACAAGATGTTTTACGAAGTCGGGGATTATGAAAAACTTAGAGAGATGTTTCTGGAGTTAGCAGCAAGTCATTCAAAAACGGTGGTCATCAAAAAAATTAATCAAAATTAAATTCTGTACACTGCAGAATTACAAAACTGGTAACAATGAAGAATATCATCCTTTTAACACTTTTACTTTTTTCTTTTGATGTGAGCTATGCATTTCAGCAGGTTTATGATTTTGGTGATGTGCCGAAGCATCAACTTGAGATGACAGTGTATGAAAATGACTCAACGGCAAAGGCTGTTGTGCTTTTTGATAAAGGAGAGACGTTTGTTGAGTACTACAATGAGAAATTTCATGTGAAGTTTAAACGGCATATACGAATAAAAATCCTGACAGATGAAGGGCTTGATTTAGGGGAAATAGGTATCAGATACAGAACTACTGATCCAGAGCAAGATGTAAAAAAAATAAATGCCCAAACTTATAATTTAGAAGAGAATGGGAAGGTCAGCAAAGAGGATATTGGCCGAAGAGATGTTTATAAAGAAAAAATATCAGACAATTGGTCGGAGGAAAAATTTAGTCTCCCTAATTTAAAAAAGGGAAGTGTATTTGAGTATGAATATGAATTATGGTCGAATCATCCGGTTGATTTTCCTGACTGGTTTTTTCAACGGGAGATCCCGGTTCTTTGGAGTGAATACACGACCAACATCCCCGAATGGTTCAGCTACCTTTCGGTTAAAAGAGGCTTTCAGGAATACCATAGTACCGATAAATCCACGCATGTCGGTTTTGTAAGAATAGGGAATCGGTCTGAAAGTGTAATGATGAACAAGCACTTTTACGCCATGAAAAATTTACCGGCTATCAGGCCCGAGCCTTATATGAAAGCAACAGTTGATTATTTATCGCACGTAAGGTTTCAGCTCTCATCATTCACGTCTCCGGATGGTTATGTCACAAACTTTTTGTCTACGTGGCCAGAGCTATCACAAGAACTTTTAGATGACGGGGATTTTGGTAAACGGCTTGAAAGCAGTAGAAAATTAAAAGCGGCCGTAAATAATTTGATTACTGATGGTGATTCTGATTTAGAGAAAGTACAGAAGATTTTTGATCATATATCAGAAGTGATGGTTTGGAATGAGCGAACCAGCATTTATGCATTCGAAGATCTTGAAGATGCCTATGAAAGCAGTAGTGGCAATAGCGGTACCATTAACCTGATTCTGATACAAATGCTGAGAGAGGCCGGGCTTAAATCGTATCCGGTAATTTTAAGTACCCGTATGAATGGAGAGATTATTAAGCTTTTCCCACTTGTTTCTCAATTCAATCACACCATAGCCTATGTAGAAGTAGACGATAGGTACTATTTGTTAGACGCAAATAACGAAAAGAGACCGTTTAACCTTCTTCCGGCCACAACTACAAATGGGGAAGGGCTGCTGATTCATGAAGGAAGTCCGATCTGGATTAATATCGATAACGCGGTACAGCACAGCATGATAAAATTAATTAACCTGACGATTGATGAAACAGGTGGATATGAAGGGGATCTTAGTGCAAGAAACGAAGGGTTTTTTGCAATGGCTGACCGTGAGAAAATGGATTCAACAAAAACAGAGTCTATAGAAAGTAGCGACTTTTTTAATGCCGATGGTATCAATATTGACACCATGGTTGTGAAGCAAGCAAGCCTGACAGAGCCTTACTCATACGAAATAGAATTTCATAAAAATGGACAAGATTCTGTTGGTATCATTTACCTCAACCCGATGATCACAGACCGTGTTTCAAAAAATCCTTTTAAGCTACAGGAGAGGACCTATCCGGTTGAATATGATTACCCATTCAATAAAAGGCTTATTGTAAATATAATTATTCCAGAAGGGTGGAAGGTTGATGAAATACCCCAATCGGTCTTACATGCATTACCGTCTCAGGATGCGCATTTTCAGCGGATTGTACAGACCATGGGAAATACGATTTCATTTCAATACATCTTTAATGTAAAAAAGAAAAAATTTATGCCGGAAGAATATCAAAAAATTAAAGATATGTATGAAGACCTGGTTACCAGACACAGTGAAAACATAGTATTAAAGAAAGAGATTTAGGAATATGAAGATGATGAATAAACTTGCGCTGATTTCTTTGGTACTCATCTTTTCAGGGTGTGGTGGTCAGAAAATTCTATTCGAACCTAATCCTGAGTATATAAAACCAGTAAGCGATATTTATACCCTTGGAGCATCATCAAGTGTTAGGGATCAGGAAGTTGTGCTCAGTTTTTACAGTGAAGACGAAGCAGAGTATACCGAACACGGAGTCATTACCATACTCGATGAAGAGCACAGGCATATGGGGAACTTCCAGCTTTTCTATGACCATTTTAGAGAACTTGAGTATTTGGATGTTCAGGTAACAAATAAGTCTGGGATGGTAGTAGGAGTTTACACCATTGATGATGCTCAAGATTTTAGTGCATCTGGCAGTAATTTCTTTACGGATGCAAGGGTAAAAGTGCTGGAGGCTTATTATTATTCATATCCATATACCATTGAGTATAAATACAAATACAAATATTCTGGTACGCTAAACTTGCCAAGTTGGCGTCCAAAATCATATAGTCAATCACTTAATGAAGCATCATTTGAGATAAAAGATTATACGAAAGGCAACGTAAGGTACTTCAGTAAAAATATAGAGGGTGACCCAACAGTAACAGAATTAGCTGATTACAGAAGTACAAAATGGGAGCTAAATACCGAATTAGCTAAAAAGCGAGAGGTTTACAGTCCACCATATTCAGAAATTTTTCCAAATGTTGTGGTTTCTGCATCGAACTTCAAAGTAGAAAATAGCAAAGGTGATGCAAGCAGCTGGGAGTCGTTTGGGAAATGGTACTATCACCTTGCAGCAGGCAAAAGAGAACTTCCGGCGTCTGCCAGGGAAGAAATAGATCGGTTGTTAGCGGGAATTGAAAGTGAGAGAGATAAAGTCATTACGCTTTATAAATATATGCAGGACCAGGTAAGATATGTAAGTATTCAACTAGGCCTGGGAGGGTGGGAACCATTTTCAGCTGATTTTGTGTACAAAAATAAATACGGTGACTGTAAAGCATTAGTTAATTATATGCATGCCATTCTTGAATATGCGGGTATAAAAGCTCAGCCAGCTTTAATCAGAAATGGTATAGGTAGTCCAGAAGTCATTGCAGAATTTCCATCAAACCAATTCAATCATGTAATATTGAGGGTAACACTTCAAAGTGGGGAGGTTATTTGGCTTGAATGTACGAGCAAGTATATTAAACCTGGAAGAATTGGAGCCGGAAATGAAGGTAAGAATGCCTTATTGGTTACTTCAGAGGGAGGCAAAATCATGAATACAGGAATTTCTGATGCTGAACAAAATGTTGTAAGTAGATTTGTTGAGGTGAAGTTAAGTGAAGATGGTTCTGCTTCTTTGTTATCAAAGCTTCACAATAAAGGTGCAATGGATGACGATATGGTACATCAACTGAGGCCATTATCGGAGAAAAAGAGGGAAGAATGGTTAATAAAATCCATTACCCTTAACGATTTTAGCCTTGAGTCATACAAGTTTTTGGGACTTAGCGATGAGGAACCTGAAACAGGTTATCAGGCAAATATCAATGCCAGCGATTTTGCTTCAGCTTCATCTAAACGATTATTTGTACCTGTTAATAAGTTGAACAGGTGGAATATTTATATCCCGGATGAAGAGTTCAGGTCAACTGCGTTGCGACTTCCATATAAATTTTCAGAAATAGACACCACGATATTTGAACTTCCTGGAGGCTACACTGTTGAGGCTTTACCTGCCGATGAATTGGTAGAAAATAACTTCGGAAGCTTTCGTTTTTCACTAACCAAAGAAGAGGGTAAAATCTTGATGGAAAGAGAATTGATAATACAAGAACGAGATATTTCCAGAGAGGAATATGAAGAGTTTAAATCTTTTTTTGCAACCGTAGCTAAAGTTGACCAGGCACAATTTGTAATTGTAAAAGAATAAAGTCCTCAATTTTTGGGATCAAAATTTTAACCGTCAAGATTACATTGAAATTAAACCCGATTTATATGTAAGCAAACCGTTACGATTACATTTAACTAATCACTTCTTTTATGAAAGTAATCTTATCGGTGTTTCTGATGCTGGCTGGTTCAACTTCTATTATCGCTCAGTTAAATATCACAGCTTTTCCATTACCTACACAAAATTTTGACGTTAAAAGTCTTTCTCTAGGTACAGCTACCGTTTCATTGAGCGATGGGTATGGTAGTATATTTGTAAACCCGGCAGGAATTGGAGAGGATGAGGTACTAAAACTTTCACCCGACTTTAATGCTTTTCAGCACCCATACGCTTTAGATTATAAAAGCTATCAATTGTCGGGAACCTATGATGTGAACAAATCCACCATTGGAATTTCGATTCAGGGATTTAGAGTAGGTGGTCAGTTAGTTACAACTTATTATTACGAAAATATGAATTATAAATTCAGAAATACTGAATTAATCACAAAGTTTGCCTATGCCCGTCAATTTGAAAATAACTTAAAGATAGGAGCCGCATTAAATTATTTATACAGCGGTGAGGCTATCGGGACCATGGTTTCTGCCCAAAAAGTGGAGCCTGTATATGCATGGAGTATGGATTTAGGATTGCAACATGAGTTTTCCATGAAATATGATTTCGGAACAATTAAGCCAAGTTCCGGACTGGCCTTGACGAATTTTGGCAAAGGAGTGAATTACTTTAAAGGAGTAGATTATTATAATTCTGAAAGATCTTCTTCATTACCGACAAGGTTACAAGCCGGTGTTGGCTTTACATTTATATCCTTACAGAAGAAAAACGGGTATAATTTTGTGGAGCTAAGGGTGATGCAAAATGCATCAAAATTATTAGTTCGCAGAGAATCCAGAGTCAATGAGTCGGGGACCTATTATGTAGCTATGAATCCATTTAAAGCTTTGGCAAGTTCCTGGGGTAGTTATAACTATTACGATGGGATTAATAACAAAGTCATTGAACCAGAACAGCAAATTTGGATGCATTCTGGTGCCGAAGTTAAGTTTATGGAAACAGTTGCAATTAGATGGGGATTGAGAAAAGCAGGTGGGTTTGAAGCGGATATGTCCTATCAGTCTCTCGGCTTTGGATTAGACTTGTTTTATGTAGTTCTGGATTATGCCATAGTGTTTGATAATCCTGAATACGGTAACTTTTTGGAAGGTACTCAATGGCAAATTTCCGGCCGTATTCCTTTGGATGGGTACCGGCCGGATAATATTCTGCACAGGCTGCTTAATTGATTACATTCCTTCCATTTCACCGAGCACTTCCTGCATTTGGAAGGTATGTCGCTGGCTGTGGCCGGCAACAAGCAGGAAAACCTGGTACGTATCAAGCTCTCCAAAAGGAGTATTTGCTTTATGGTGTCTGAGATTCATTTCTGAATCAGAAAGGTAGTTTATCAGTTTGGTTCGGGAGGCTTCCAGCGCATCCAGCATTTCCTGTTTGGTAGTCCATTTTCCGGATGGCTCGAACTGTTCAGCTGTTTGAACACGATTTCCGCGATTAGCCATCATTCCAATTAAAACTCCATCGGATAAGGAACTATCAAAATTAGGGTTAGCTTCTGACTGACTCATATACCCCTGTGCCATCTGGAAAAAAGATGATTCAGTAATCAGGATATGCTCCAGGCAGTTGGCTACTGACCATCCTCCGTCTTCCGGCTTATGATTCCAGGCTTCATCAGATAAAGGTTCAACCAAATTCACAATGTTCTGTTGAGTTGCATTCAGGTATTCTACAGCGAAATCTATGTCGGACTGACTAAGCTGTGCAAAAGCATTTACATACATTAAAAAAGCAAAGCAGAGAGCGATTATTCTTTTCATAAGGCGCACAATTAGTTAGAGTGAATCAACAGTGTAATAAAAAGAGGGAACAAAGTCGTATCCTGATAGAAAAAATAATATAGTCTTAAGTTTATACTTATAGTGATAAATTCGGATACGAGTTGTATCCTCAGGTAGAAAAATTAAACCCTATGAATGAATACCCGCTTTTACTACGAAATACCATCAGGTTGGCTTTTGCCTTTCTGGTTGTAGCAGCACTGATTTTAGCCCGACCGCTTTTGGTGCCTCTTTTCCTGAGCATTATGCTGGCTTACCTGCTTTTTCCTTATGCCAATTGGCTTGAGGAGCATAAAATTCCGCGCATAGCCACAAACTTTATAGTGATACTGGGTTTTATAGCTATTGTAACGGGTGTTGTAACAGCAATTGGCACACTTTCTGCGAGCTTCACTGAGGACTTTCCGAAATTGAAAGATCAGTTTGAAACAAATATTCAAAGCATCTTCAATACCATTGGTGCTTACACGGGTATTTATATTTCAGGGATAGATTCACTGATTGAGTCTCTTGGAGAAACGGGGCAATATTTAAGTCAGCTTTTTACCGCTACCACTAACACTTTGCTGAGCCTTGGTCTGATTCCCGTTTATACCTTTCTGCTTCTGTTTTATAGGGATAAATTTCGTGATTTTATTTCGATGCTTATATACAACAGTCAGGAAGAAACGGCGCAAAATATTATTAATCAGGCTTCGGAAGTGGTACCTAAATACCTGAAAGGACTGGTAATTGTATGTTTTATTTTGATGGGATTAAACTCCTTTGGGTTTTACATCATTGGCTTGGATTATGCCCTGCTATTTGGAATTATAGCCGCTCTTTTCAATCTGATTCCTTACCTGGGAACCGTGCTTGGCTATGCCGTGGTATTGCTTTTTTCGCTGGGAACAGGAACTCCGGGTTTGGCTATCCCGATTATTATCCAGTTTCTGATTATTCAGTTTTTAGAGAATAATATCCTTACCCCGAATATCACCGGCTCATATGTTCAGATAAATCCGCTGGTGATTATTTTTTCTTTGATTGCAGCCAGTATGATTTGGGGACTGCCAGGCATGTTGATCATCATACCTTACCTCGGTTTGTTTAAGATTGTATGTGAGAATGTAGATGACCTCAAACCCATCGGATTTCTGCTGGGTACCCGGGGTACCGAACGACACGCTATAACTATAAAATCGCTGCAACGCAGGTTTGGCTGGCTTAATGAAGATGAAAACTAGTCATCAGGTTTTTTAGGAACCTGAGTCTGAACCAGGATTGCTCCCAGGGCAGCTAAAGCAGCTCCGATAGCGAAAGGTGCAATAAAACCAAAACGGATAGCAAATCCGGAGATAAAAGCACCAAAAGAAATGCCGATTCCAAAGGAAACAGTAAGAACAGAAAGCTGGGCCCCTTCCTGTCCGGCCTTGGTTAAATCACCGGCAAGCGCTAAAGCCGGTGCAAAAACCATAGCTGCACTTATACCTTGTAAGGCTCTGGTTGTAATAAGATGCCACGACTCTGTTGAAAGTCCCTGGGCAAGTGTGATGGGCACTAACCCAATCAATCCGGCTACAATAAATACTTTACGTCCATACCGGTCGCTAAGCCGGCCCACAAAAGGCTGAACGAGTGCGAGCATCCCAACGAGTGCGCTAAACTGAATAGAAAAAATGAAGGCTCCCTGCGAAAGCCGTTCATTTATCTGTGGCTCGATGGAGGCGAGCAAGGCAAATCCGGTACTCATAATAAATGTAGCTAATCCCAACGCAAAGATAGGGTCAAGTGTATAATCGGGGCTATCTGAGGTAACTCTGAATACCATTTTTTCAGTGCTGGGCTCGGTTTCTTCCGGATCACTTACCATGATAGAAACAAGCAATCCGCTAATTAAGGCCATGAATCCTGCCACACAAAAAGAGGCAATAAATCCATTGATCTCTCCAATGTAAGGAACCGGATAAGGTCCGGCTTCTACCAGAATACCACTTAACAGCGGGCCGGCTCCAAAACCAATAAGCCGGAAGGAATTATACACACCCATATTTTCACCACGGGTTTCGGTTCTGCTCACTTCACTGACCAAAGCTATACTGGCGGTTATAGTCAGAGCTGCAGCTATACCTTGGGCTGCACGAATTACAAAAAGGATTTCATAGCTGTCGGCCAATACATACGAAAAATTGGCAAACATGAAGAGCACCAATCCTAGTATAACAAACGATCTTCTTTTTCCGGCTTTATCAGATAACCGGCCGGCAAAGGGTTGAAAAGCCGAGCTTACCAGACCATATAATCCTAAAACAAGTCCGGTGATAAGTGATTCTGAAAACCCAAAGAGTTCTCCTGAAACACTTCCGCTGGCGATATAAAGTGGTAATACAACGATGAGAAAGGAATTGCCCATTGCATCAGCCATTCGGGCTACACCAAGCGCGATAACCCTGCGATCAGTTCCGAATAATGTACTTGATTTGGTGGCGCTCATAGTTAAGTTAGACTCAGTATTCTCTACCGCGCAACGAGTTAGAACTTTAGGTCGTTCCAAACCTTGATTAAGCTATAATAATTTGAAGTCTCTGGTTTGACGGGTATAAAAATTGTGAAGAATAATCAGAACAACTGTAGGAATGAGCAAGTACCACCCCAGAGAGAGTAGACCAGAGTAATTTCCAAGATCAAAGGGAGGATGACCCTGAACAGCCTCAAAAATTTGAATTCCATTCGGGCCATTTGAAAACACAGTGTTGTTAATAAGGTTCCAGCCGAAGTGAATGGCTATGGGAAGCACAACGGAGCTAGTCTTTTCATAGGAAACCGCGAAAACATACCCCATATATCCGGTTGTAATGAACACGACAATCATTGCCATCACGTTTCCTAATACACCAAAGGTAAACCAGTGATAAATACCGAAAGCAGCTGCTGTTATCAAAAGAGAGGATTGAGTTCTTTTAGTATATCGAAGTAGTAAGTATAGAATGATGCCCCTGAACGTCAGCTCTTCAAATAAAACAGATTTCAAATCATAAAAGGCTGAATTGAAAACCAGGTCGGCGGTAATATTATTATTCAGCTGCCAGTAAGTACCACCCAAGTATCCCAGAAATAGTTGAGTGATGGCACTCAGTATTGCGAGGATGATAAACCCGGTCATGAATTCCCTGGCTCTTTGATTTAAAGGTGTAAACCAAATACTTAATAGATTTCTTTTCTCCAATACATAGACGATAAGCCAGGATGTGAACAGGGCGATAAGTGCATAAATCATAGCCGCAAACTACGGAGCATCTGGAAAAAAGTTTTAATAAAAATGAGTAATTATTATTTCAACTCATTCCATTCTTCTTCTGATGCCATGGATTCCTGATACTCCATCACCAGCTTCCATTCACCATCTTTTTTAACCAAAAGTCCCTGAAAGTGCACAAAAATAGGCTGTGGGTCTTCACCATTTATTTGTGAGGTATAGTGAAAAATACCGGTGTCGTGGGCTGTGGTTTCATTATGTAATCTGGTACTGAACCGAAACTCTACACTGGCCGACATTTTGCCAGCTTTAGTATCCATAAATCCTTGCTTCCAGCCGCCCAGGGCATCAGTAATAGGATAGCTTTCTCCGGAAATGCCATTCACTAAAACAGCATCCTCATGATATAAGGCCGCATATTCTTCGAATTCGCCCTCCGCTACGGTTCGGCTCATTTCACCCCAGAAAGCATCTATTTCGGTAGCAGGGTCGTTGGGTTGGCTAAGAAATAGTAAAGTGAACAGTGGAAGGAAGATTAACTTCAACATGATATAGGTCTTTATTAAAGTGATTAACCACGATAGTTAATTTAGACTTTTAAGCCAAATAAGTGAAAAGCATCAGCCGTAGTACAAAAAGTAGACTGCAAGGATTCCCGTCATATTGTATATGCTATGTGCTATAATGGAAGGAGCTAAACGACCAGTGAAAACAAAAAGAAGTGTATACATAATTGTGGGAACCATAATATCAATCCATTCTATGATATTGGTGGGTAAGTGTCCGGCTGCAAAAAACAGAATAGAAATAATGGCAGAGATCCAAAGCCCGGTTTTCGGATTCTTGAACGTGCTTTTTAAAATGTTGATGAAATAGCCTCGATTGTAGATTTCCTCTGTAATGCCTCCGCCAATAACCCCAAGTGAGATATATGAGATCAGCCCAATAACGGTTCCGTCCATCATATCTAGAATTTGGGAAATATCAGCTCTCGAAGCGCCCCCGGTAGCTGGAATAATCCAGGCAAATTGTAAAACAGCCCAGCCTAATCCAACAATCAGGCCAAGTCCGCCATCTTTCTTCCAGTTTTCCCACGACCACCCGATAAATTTAAAATCTTTTCCAATCCATTTAAGGGAGTAGTAGATGAGTAAAGTAACCGTGCAGAACTGGAAAAGGGCAATATATAGTAAATTGATTCCGGTTAGTCCGCCGCCAACTTTTGTAATACCGAAGAACAGATTAGGAATAATAAACAGGATAAATCCAAAAAGGATTGTGAAAATGAAGATTGCCAAGGTTTTTGATCTGCTGATATTCCGTTCTGTCATTAACTTAGTGTATAATTTTCTTTAGAGTTGCAGGCTTGCTACGGAAGACTGGAAAATTAGTTACTGATTACGCCCCAGTCACTTACCCAAATTGTAATCATTCATTTATTCCTGATGAAATTCCTTCTTCATATCCCCGTCACTTTTACTACTTTCCAGTACTCACTCACAGATAGTTAATAATTTTATGTCAGATAATTTAGAATCCATCCGCAAACAGCTGGATGAAATAGACCGTACCATCCTGAAGGCGCTAGCCCAGCGGCAGGGTTTGGTAAAGGAAGTCTCGGATTTGAAACTCAAGAATGAAAAGGGAATCCGGGATCTCGAAAGAGAGGAGCAACTCCTGAACCGAATCCGGGATTTGGCACACGAAGTAGGGCTGGATCGATATTATGCAGAGCATTTATTCAGGGAGATTATAACTAACTCAGTTCGCTTTCAAACGCATTCTCTGGTTGACCATCAAAATGAAAAACCAAACGGCGATGCTATTCGGGTTTCTTACCAGGGAACCGATGGGGCTTACAGTCACCAGGCTGCTATCCGGCATTTCAGCGAGCGCTATTCAAAAGTTGAAGCCATCGGTTACGACACTTTTCAACAGGCTGCCCAAGCTGTTTTGGAGGAAAAGGTGGACTACGCTCTGTTACCCATTGAAAATACTACTGCGGGTTCTATCAACGATACTTATGATATTTTAGGGAATGAAAAACTTCATATCGTGGGAGAAGAAATTCTGAAAGTAGTTCATTGTTTGATGGCGGTTGAACCTGTGGAGCTGAGTAAGATTCGGCGGATTATGTCGCACCCTCAAGCTATAGCTCAGTGTTCGCAGTTTTTATCCAAGCTACCACGCTGTAAAGTGGAATCATATCTTGATACAGCAATGTCGGCCAAGAAAGTACTGGAGGATGGCGATCTTTCTCAGGGAGCTATTGCCGGTGCTCATGCCGCTGATCTATACGGATTGCATGTTATTGAACATGACATAGCCAACCAAAAGGAAAATTTTACCCGTTTTGTGATAGCTTCAAAAGAACCGGTTCAGGTTGATCTACAGATACCAGCTAAAACATCATTGATGATGGTTACATCCAATGATGAAGGTTCCTTGATCGAATGCCTGAACATTTTACACAAGCACAAAATTAATATGGCCAAGCTGGAATCCCGGCCACGGCTTAATGAACCATGGAAATATTCTTTTTATCTGGATATCCATGCCAATATTGATGACCCGGAAGTTTCGGTGGGTTTGGATGAACTCAATAAAAAAGCCGAGGAGCTTAAAATCCTCGGCTGCTACCCTAAGCAAGAAGCTTAGATTAATCCCTTATTCAGTTAGAAAGAATAGGTAGCTCGTGCAAAGAAGTTATAGTTTGTGTCAACGAAATCACTTCGGGACTCACGAATTCGATATCGGAAGTCAATGTTTAAATCATCAGAAATAAAATATCGATACCGAATTTCGAGCTCATCGGCATTTGGGGCATATACATTCGGAGTTAACCAATCAGAATCTGTTCTTGCAAATTCTACCATAAATTGATGTTTATCGGCGAAATTATTGATGCCTAAGGATAGTACGGCACTGGTTCCATCTTCAAAAGCAGCATTCAGGTTTTGGCCAAGCTCAGCTGCGACCCGGAAGCTACCGCCATTGAGGGCATCAGGTTTCGGAAGGTCGTAGACCAGGTGGCTCATGACGGCAAAATATGTACTGTATCCGCTTGGTTTGAGATAGGCATTGGGCGCAACGAATAATCCAAATCCTTTTTGGATGAAGTTATTGTCATCACGGGTCCGGTTTTCAAGGCCGAGGTAAGAAGCAACATTATGCTCATTGTTTCCGAAGTTAAGCGGGCCCCGGTAAGAATAGGAGGTGTGATTGCGGGGCTGATATTCGCCAATCACCTCACCGTACCAGTCTTCATTCAGGCTTCTTTTCACATAAATACCGTCAATCCAATGGATATTGATGTTGTTACTCATGAAGCGCATATGACTTCTTCCGGCATTGGAAAGTACTTTTGGAGTATGCTGGAAACGTCCTGCTTTTACCTGAGTTTTTTCGTTTTTAAACTGATAATAGAATTCATCGAATGAAATACTGCCGGTATTGAGACCGCCGCCATCAGCTTTTATCGTAAAGCTGGCTTCCGGAAATTCAGAGGATTGGGTAGTTGCCAAACGAGCTTTAAAGCCGTGATTTTCATTGAAACCATAAAAAGCACCAACACGAACTCTTAAGAAAGAGGTCCCTTCGAAATGTTCAAAAGCTTCTCCGGAGGAGCTTCCATAAGAAAAACGGGCATTCCCTGAAAAATTGAAATTACTGTTATCCTGTGCTTGTACATTCAAAAAAAATGCAGCCAATACTGCAATGGTAAAACCTATTCTGGAGATCATTCTCTTGGTAGATTAATGTTACTGATTAGAGTTTGTGAAGTATGTCATTCCTTTATCGACAGAAGTCCATTTTCCTTAAATCGGCTTATAAGTGTCAACTAACCTGTTTATAAATGTGATATCATATCGGTTAGTACAAATCGAAGTCAACCGGCCGACCATATAAATGCTTTACTTCAGGATACATCTCGTTTAGATCTAAAGTTCCAATCAGCTCTTCAATTTCGCTTCTGTTTAAAAGTTGAAAGGTCAGAAAATGTCCATCCAGGAAAACTCCGAACGTGCCATAAGGGGAGCCAGATTCACGGGCTTCTGACGCGCTAAGTAGTTTTTTTAGCTGAACCTCAAAGCCCATCTCTTCAAAAACTTTTTTCATCTCATAGATGTAGTAATTTATGAATGAACTTTGGTCTGCATATTTGATGGTTACCAGGTGAGCTTGAATAGGATTCGGTTTGTCTTCCATGGAAAGAGCAAAAGAAGGTGATGGTGCTTCTGGTTTGAATTTTTTTATTAACAAAGTGAATCCGGGAAGATGAGCATGTTCAAGATATCCCCGACTTAAATAGAAGTGCTGGCTGTTTTTAAATGATTCGTTGGGCAACATTAAAACAATACCGTTCTTCTTGCTGTTTTCAACTTCGCAGTGCAGCAGAAGTTCGGATTTAAACCAGTCATCAGGGTGATCTTCAGCAACATACAATTGATTGATAAAGATATATCCGGGTGCAGAAACAGGCTTCCAGGCTTTTTCAGCCGGCAGGTATTCGATAAAAGCTTCCTCAGGGGTATCAAGCTTTGTGATAACCATACCATCTTCAAAACGGGCTAAAATCCAGCTTCGGTTATACCTGAACAGATCAGCGCTGTTCGGATTTTTCAGGTCTACACATGGAATAGCATCCAGTTCAAAATTATGGGTATTTACTTTGATCAGGCACATGACAATTCCTCCCGGTTTTTTTGGATGGTAGTAAGTTCAGGTAAAGAATTGATGAAGAAAATCAGTACCTGATTATTTAGAGGAGCTTCAGAACCTCTTCTGCACAGCCCCAAGAAACTGTATATCCGGCACCACCATGTCCGTAATTGTGTACAACAGGCAAAGTCGCGTCTTTTTCCAATCTGATCTCAGACCGACCGGGCCGCAATCCAACTTTTGTTTCTAAAACGGATAGTTTGGCGACTTTCGGTTCAAATTCGGAACAATAATGAATAATGCGGTTGGTCAGGGAATCATCTGTTTTAGTGGAAGACTGATGTTTTTTGGCTGAACCTCCCAGAATAATGCCATCTCTACGGGGAATGATATACGCCATTTCATCCCCGTTTTTACCCAATGGATACTCAGTAGCCGAGCCTTCAATTTCAGCCGATGGTTCTACTTTTACAACCTGCCCCTGTATAGGAAATAGCAGGTGGTCATCAAATAAATGCTTTGCCCCCAAACCCAGGCAATTAACAACCAATGGGTATTCATCAAGTTCTTCTATGGATGAAATTTCCTGTTGAAGGATTTCGCCCCCCGATTCCTTAAAACGGTTCACTAAGTAATCTAAATAAATGGGTGTCTCAATAAGTGGAACAAAAAGCTTGAATCCTCGGTGGTTAGGATCGATCGGACTAGAGACTTTACGGTCTAAGATATTCTCTGAAGGTAATGCATCCAGCCACCAGGGTTGCTCATCAGTATTTAAATAAGCTGTAAATGGAATAAATGAAACACCAGAAGAATCATCCTGAGAAAGACGTCGGTATTGAAGCAGCGAATTTTTACTCCACACGGATACTTTATGAGCAGGGTAGGCTTCGTATGGAAACCAGATGGCGGCAGCTACGGCAGAGGTTGTTTGCTTAGGTAGTTGTTTGGAAATGATTTTAACAGAGTAGCCATTTTCCAAAAGAACAATGGCTGTTGTTAAACCGGAAACACCGGCGCCTAATACCGTTATATGGGTTTTATCTTTCAACCGGGATTTTGTCATCTTTCCATTCTAAATCGAAGCCAGAGGCTTTTTTGAAGGCCTGAGATTCACGAATCCATTTTCCATCCTGCCATACCCGGGCAAACCCTTTTTCAAGGGGTGCATTAGGATTCTGCTTATCTAAGGAGTGAAATAATTTGGTCAGACGTTCTTTTCGGTTTCGAACCAATGATTCCGTCCGGTGCTCCAGCTTTTCATTCAAAGTTAGAATGCGGGACCGGGCTGATTCCATCTTCTGTTTCACCGCAAGCAATGCATGTGATTTCGCCATATTAGCCACTTTTTCTTTATATAATTCAATGGCTCCGGTGGTGTTCATTTCCAGCTTCTTGGTGTAATCTTCTACCATGAACCGGATTTCATTGATGTCTGGAACAGCTAGTACGGCAGCCTGAGTTGGCGTTGCAGCACGGGCATCGGCCACAAAATCGGAAATAGAGAAATCAACTTCATGACCAACGGCACTTATAACCGGTACTTCACAATGGTAGACTGCACGCGCTACCGATTCTTCGTTGAAGGGCCATAAATCTTCCAGTGAACCGCCTCCACGCCCTATGATCAATACATCCACATTTTTATGATTGGAGAAGTAATTAATGCCTTCCACGATTTCCGGGGCGGCGTTTACGCCCTGCACACTAGCATGGTAGAGTTTGACCTCAGCGAGCGGCCATCTTTTCTCCAGGGTAGATCGTATATCCTGAAAGGCTGCTCCGGTAGAGGAAGTGATCACACCAATTCGTTCCGGAAATTTGGGTAAAGCCACTTTATGAGTATCATCAAATAAGCCTTCTTCTTTTAGCTTTGCCTTCAGCTTTTCAAAAGCCTGCTGAAGCTTCCCGATCCCGGCTTGTTGCACCAGGTTAACAATCATTTGGTAGCGGCCGTGCGGAGCATAAACCTGGATGTCTCCTCCTACAACAATTTGTTGTCCGTCGGTAAGATTGATATCGAGCCGTTGTGCAGTGCTTCGCCAGATCACACAGGGCAGGGAGGCATCAGCGTCTTTCAGCGTAAAATAATAGTGCCCGTTCCGGCTTTGGTTTACATTACTGGTTTCACCTTCCACCAAAATATCTACAAAATTCTGCTCCAACAGATTTTTGATTTTCTCGGTAAGCTCAGCAACAGATGGAATATCAAAAAGAAACGGAATTTGTTTATCGGGCATGGGGGTTGATTGCAGGTTCAAGATCGGCTACAAATATAGAGGTTTTAAAAGAGTGATGAAGTAAATAGTGTTTGAGTATTGAGTATTGAGTATTGGGTATTGGGTATTGGGTATTGGGTATTGGGTATTCAGAAAACATCCCAAAGTCCCTTTGTGCTTTAGCCCCGAATCACGGTATATTTGTGGTCGAACCTGAAAGCTCAAAAATAAATTCATGCTCCTCAAAAACCTGAAACCTGTCAGTAACTCTCAGAAAGGCAAAGACACCGTTGATATTCGTATCATGGAAGGCATGATCAAAGAAATTGGTGCTGGGCTAAAAGCTGGAAAAGGGGAAGAATCTCACGACTTTGAAGGAGCCTATGTTTCACCGGGCTGGATGGATATGCATGTGCACTTGCGTGAGCCAGGTTTCGAACACAAAGAAACCATAAAAACCGGCTGCGATGCTGCAGCTTTCGGGGGATTTACAGCAGTGGCTTGCATGCCTAACACCAAGCCAGCCACACACACCCGCGATGTGGTGGAATTCATTATAAAAAAAGCAGAAAAACTGGCGGTAGATGTTCATCCGATTGCATGTGTAACTAAAGAGCGAAAAGGAAAATCTATAGCAGAAATGGCCGACCTGAAAGAAGGCGGAGCTGTTGCTTTTAGTGATGATGGCGATCCGGTGTATAATTCACAAGTGATGCGTGTGGCTTTGGAATATTCTTCCATGCTGGGATTGCCAATCATTAATCATGAAGAAGATTTGGCACTATCCCGGCCTGGTCATATGAATGAGGGTAAAGTGGCAACGCGTCTTGGTTTGGATGGAACCCCGGGAATTGCCGAAGAAGTGATGATTGCTCGGGATATTATGCTGGCTGAATACACTGGCGGACACATCCACGTAGCACATATCAGTACAAAAAATGCGGTAGACTTAGTTCGGCAAGCCAAGAAAAAGGGTATCAATGTTACCACTGAAGTTTGTACTCATCACTTTGATTTAACCGATGAAGAGATTGAGAAGCAGAATTTTGATACGAATTTTAAGATGCACCCGCCACTCCGAACTCAGGAAGATGTGGATGCAATGATTGAGGGATTAGTAGACGGAACCATCGATGCTATTTGTACTGATCATGCTCCCCATGCCATAGAGGAAAAAGAGGTTGAATTCATATACGCTCCAAATGGAATCATTGGATTGGAAACGGCTTGGTCAATTACCAATCAGCGGCTGCTGCAAACTAAAAAATTGAATCTTCAGCAGCTGATGGATAAGCTCGTATACAATCCACGCAGAATTCTGAACCTTGAATCTCCGGAGATCAAGGAAGGAGCCAGAGCCAATCTGACATTTTTTAATACCGATGAGGAATGGACGTTCACTCCAAAAAATGTTCGCTCCAAGTCCAAAAATTCTCCGTATCTGGATAAAAAGTTAAAAGGACGGGCGGTTGGTATTTTTAATAAAGGTCAGTTGGTTCTGAACGAGCTAAAATGATCTTTATATCAGACCTGTCATTTATCAGGATTCTTTGATAAAAGCCTCAGGATGTCAATTTCTATTCTATGATACTTGCTTTCGAAACAGCTACCAATATTTGCTCGGTTTCCTTTCAGGATGAAGAAGGAAATGTGTTTGAGAAACGAACCGAACGAAAAGGTTCGCATTCAGAGCTTTTGTTTTTATTTGTGCGTGATTTGATGAACGAGCAAAACTTCAAAATTTCTGATCTTGATGCCGTGCTGGTTAGTACAGGCCCTGGCTCATATACAGGGCTCCGGATTGCTGCAAGTGCCGTGAAAGGAATGTTATTTGGTTCAGACATAGATATTTATGCTGGGAATACCCTCGCAGGTTTTGCTCAATCGGCCGGTGAGGGAACGGTTCATGCTGTGATTAATGCACGGCGGAAGCACTTGTATCATCAAAAGTTTGAGGTTACCGGGGAGCTTACAGCTGCATCCGGTTCAGAAATTCTGGAGCTTACCGAAATTGAGCCGATGCTGAATCCCGGTGAGAAGATTATAGGGACCGGAATTGACCGTTTAAATAAAGACAAATTGGAAGGACTTGAAGTGCAGGAAACCACAAACATTTCGGCTAATGCTCTGCTCGCTCTTTTTAATAGTTCATCGGGTAAACAATTTTTCAAAAAAACAACGGCTGAAGAGCTGGAATCAAATTATTTGAGCAGCAGTCAGGTTAATAATACTTCCGTATAAACAGATTCAGAATTAACACTCAGAATCTTTATTTTACTACTCTGAAAAATTCACAAAACTCAGTATATGTCCTGGTTTAAAAGAAAAGACGAAAACATCCAGACCAACACCAAGAAAGAAATGCCGGAAGGGGTTTGGATTAAAGTTCCTACAACCGGTGAAACCATCCATAAACGCGAGCTGGAAGATAACCTTTGGGTTGATCCGCTAAGTGGATACCACTTCAGAATTGGAAGTGAAAAGTATTTCGAGATTATTTTTGATAATGGAAAATTCAAGGAAATCGGGCAGGAAATTCAGCCTACCGATCCGTTGGAGTTTGAAGACCGAAAGAAATACAAAGACCGTCTGGTAGAATATCAGGAAAAAACGGGGTTAAGTGATGCGGCTCGCGTTGGGGTTGGGAAAATGAATAAGCTGGATCTGGTTGTTGCCTGCATGGATTTCTCTTTTATCGGCGGAAGTATGGGGTCGGTTGTAGGAGAAAGATTAGGTATAGCTATTGATCACGCCAGAGAAAATAAAATTCCATTGATGATTATTTCTCAAACAGGTGGCGCCCGTATGATGGAAAGTGTGCTCAGCCTGATGCAAATGGCAAAAACTTCAGCTAAGCTGGCTCAGCTCGAGGAAGCCGGGGTTCCATATATATCTTATATGACAGACCCTACTACTGGTGGAGTAACGGCAAGTTATGCTATGCTCGGTGATTTCAATATTGCTGAGCCGGGTGCATTAATCGGATTTGCAGGTCCGCGAGTGATCAGGCAAACAATTGGACGTGATCTGCCCGAAGGATTCCAAACAGCGGAGTATTTACTCGAACATGGATTCTTGGATTTCATCCTTCCCCGAACCAAGATGAAGTCAAAACTTACCAAGCTGCTGAAGCTGGTTCTCCATAAGAAGTAAAAGACATTTAAACAGTACCACAGAAAAGAATGCTCAACCGGCGTTCTTTTCTTTTTTAATCCAAATTTATCATTTATGAAAGTATTTAGACTCTCAATAATATTGATGGCAATATGTTCTGTAGCTACAGTAGCTCAGGATAAAAAACCTATTGAGTTTGAACATATTTTTGATGGGACGTTTTCACCTAATAACGTGCAAAACGTGCGCTGGATGAATGATGGTGAATATTATTCGGCTACGAGAGATAATCAGATTATTAGGTTTAATATTGTTGATGGATCAGAAGAGGTTCTGTTTAACGGAAATGAGTTTACGGATGCTGATGGCGATACCATCCGGGTTCAGGGTTATCAATTTTCTTCGGATGAATCCAAGCTGCTCGTTAAAACGGATGTAGAACAAATCTGGCGCCGAAGTACCCGCGAGAATTATTACGTATATGAAATTGAATCAGGTGATTTCAGCAAGCTGACGAATTCTGAAGAAAAGCAGCAATATGCTGAACTTTCACCCTCAGCCAATCGTGCCGCTTTTGTTCGAAACAATAATTTGTTTTGGGTTGATTTATCGACCGGTGAGGAAACTCAAATCACCTTTGATGGCGAGTTCAACAAGATTATTAACGGTGCCGCCGACTGGGTGTATGAAGAAGAGTTTGGTTTTGCCAAAGCCTGGTTCTGGTCGCCCGAGGGAGACCGGATCGCTTTTTATCGTTTCGATGAAGAGCGGGTGAAAGAATTTTTTATGACCAATTGGGGCTCTCTCTACCCGGAAGAAGTAGAGTTTAAATACCCTAAGGCCGGAGAGCAAAATTCCATTGTATCCATTCATGTGTACCATCTTGATTCCAGTGAAACAGTGACGATGGATGTAGGAGAAGAGACCGATCAGTACATTCCGCGAATTAACTGGACCCGGGATAACAGCCGATTGGCCATTCGCAGAATGAACCGATTGCAGAATAAGCAGGATTTACTTTTTGCAAATGCTGAAACCGGTTCAACAAGAGTGATCCTCACAGAGCAAAGCGATACCTGGCTGGATGTTCATGATAACCTGTATTTCCTGACAAATGGAGAGCAGTTTATTACTACAAGTGACAAAAGCGGATACAATCATGTGTACCTGTATAACACGCAGGGAAAGCAGTTAGAGCAGATTACTTCCGGAAAATGGGATGTCACAGACCTGATAGGTCACAACGAAAGAACGTATGAATTATACTATGTGAGTACAGAAGAATCGTCTCTTGAGCGGCATCTTTACAGCATTAGAATTGATGGTAAGAAAAAAGACAAGCTTACCGAAGGCACTGGCTGGCATGATATTAACATGAGCCGGGACTTCAAATACTATATTGATACCTGGTCAGATTATAATAAGCCTCCGGTGATGAGTCTGCATCGAAGTAATGGCCGTAGTGTGAGAATTATCGAGGACAATAACGGCCTAAGCGAGACCCTTGCAGAATACAGTTTTGTAGAAAAAGAATTTTTTACACTGGACGTAAATGGCACCAGCCTGAACGCTTATGTACTGAAACCGGCTGATTTCGATTCTACCCAAAAATACCCGGTGTTGATGTATGTATATGGTGGCCCCGGCAGCCAGACAGTAACAAAAGCTTTTGGAAGTGGGCAGCGCCCCATGTGGCATCAGTACCTTGCAAACCAGGGATATGTAGTGGTTTCAGTAGATAATCGCGGAACAGGAGCCCGGGGCCGGCAATTCAAAAAGCAGGTGTATAAGAAACTGGGCCAGTTAGAAACGGCTGATCAGATTGCAGCTGCCAAACAAATTGCAGAATGGCCTTATGTTGATGAAAACCGTGTCGGAATCTGGGGCTGGAGTTATGGTGGATATATGTCATCTTTAGCATTGGCTGAAGGTTCAGATATATTTACTACGGCCATCGCGGTAGCACCGGTAACCAGCTGGCGTTTTTATGATACCATCTACACCGAACGATACATGCAGACTCCTCAAATGAATCCTGAGGGATATAACGAAGGAGCACCACTCACAAAAGTGGATCAGATTACAGGCAATTATTTACTGATTCATGGTACCGGGGATGACAACGTTCACTTCCAGAATTCTGTTGAAATGATAGATGCGTTGATAGAGGCTGATGTTGACTTTGAAACCATGATCTATCCCAACAAAGCTCACAGTATTTATGGTGGAAATGCCAGGAAACACCTCTATCAACTGATGAGTAACTTCATTTTTGAAAATTTATAATTAAACCAGGTGTCATCTCGTGGCGAATGCCTGAGATCCGGATGCTGAAAATCTAATTGTGCTTTTGATTAAGTACTTTTGACTGAAAGAAAAACACTTTATGCGCTTTGCTGACTACGCTAAAATTTATGTAACGGCCGGAAGGGGTGGAGATGGCTCTGCTCACTTCAGAAGGGAAAAATATGTCCCAAAAGGAGGTCCTGACGGTGGAGATGGGGGCAAGGGTGGTGATGTTATCCTGGTTGGAAACGAACAGCTGAATACTATACTTGATCTCAGATACCGAAAATATGTGAGGGCCGGAAATGGGGAAAACGGGGCAAAAAGTAAAAGCTCTGGCGCTGCAGGTGAAGATGAAATTCTGGAAGTACCGCTCGGCACAGTAGTTTTTGATGCAGACACTAAAGAGAGGCTGGGTGAAATTACTGATCACGAAGAAAAACTGGTGATAGCCAAAGGTGGGAAGGGAGGCTTGGGAAACTGGCACTTTCGCAGTTCTACCAACCAAACCCCACAGCATGCCCAGGAAGGTAAACCCGGCGAAGAACGAACCGTAGAGCTGGAACTTAAACTTATAGCTGAAGTGGGATTGGTAGGGTTTCCAAATGCCGGAAAAAGTACCTTGCTTTCGGCTTTATCACATGCTAAACCAAAAATAGCCGACTATCCTTTTACTACGCTGGAGCCCAACCTTGGTGTGGTTAAATTTGAGGACTTCCGTAGTTTTGTAATGGCTGATATTCCTGGAATTATTGAAGAGGCTCACGAAGGAAAAGGGCTTGGAATTCAGTTTCTCCGGCATATTGAACGCAATAATGTGTTGCTATTTATGGTCAGCGTTATGACGGACATTAAGTACGAATATGAGGCCCTTTTAAATGAACTGAAGTCCTACCGAAAGGACCTTCTCGACAAACCCCGCATTCTTGCAGTTACTAAAATGGATTTAAAACAAGGGTTTGAGTTAGAAGAAGAACTTCACTTTGATGATGAAATTCCCGTTATTCCTATTTCGTCAGCTACTGGTCATGGTATAGACGAGCTGAGAGAGAAACTATGGGAATACATTCAACATGGGAAAGAACAAGAAGAAACGTAGGGTACTGGTTGCGCTGAGTTTAATTCCGGGGTTTGGGAGCCGGCGCATTTATAAACTGCTTAAAAACATTGACGAGCCGGAAGAAATATTCAGCCTTGGAAAAAGAAAACTCCGGTCTATTGAAGGTATTGGAGAGGCCTCTGCACTTTCGATCCTGGCGTTTGACAGCTGGGAAAAAGTGGATGCTCTCATTTCGGAGACAGAGAAAACCGGTTCTGAAATTATTACTATAGGTGATCCTGATTATCCTCCTCTTTTAAAACAAATATATGATCCTCCTGCTCTATTTTGGATTAAAGGCAATCCCGAAGCCCTTTCTAAACCGGGAGTTGCTGTTGTCGGAACAAGAAATACTTCGGCTTATGGCCGGAATATGGCGAAGAAGTTAACGGGCGAATTGGCTGAACAAGGATTGTGCATTTTTAGCGGCTTGGCGTATGGCATTGATTCGATAGCTCATCAAACTGCATTGGAACATAATGCATCTACTGTGGCCGTGCTGGGTTCAGGGATTGATAACCTGTATCCTAAAAAGAATGCTGATTTAGCGAATCGAATTGTTAAATCGGGGGGCGCTGTTATCACTGAATTTACTCTTGGAACCAATCCTGATGCAGGCAATTTTCCGGTAAGGAATCGTATTGTAAGTGGAATGAGTCTTGGGGTATTGGTTGTAGAGTCTGGTATTAAAGGGGGAAGCATGATTACAGCGGATCTTGGATTGGATCAAAACCGGGAAGTTTTTGCTGTACCACATCCACTGGGAAGTCCTTCAGGAACAGGATGTAATTATCTGATTAAGAGAGGTGCAGCTAAACTGGTTCAAACGGTAGACGACATTATGGAAGAATTACCTGTTGAGCATTCTTCCGGAGCAGAAATATCACAAGAAGAGAAAAAAGTAAACTGGCGGGATAAAGAACTTGATGAGACCGCTATAAAAATCTGTGAAGCTTTAGAAAAAGAATCATTTCAGGTAGATGATTTGAGTGATGCAATTGGAATCAGCACCAGCCGGCTTTTAGTATCTTTACTTCAGTTAGAAATGGATGGGATTGTGCTGCAGAAAGCCGGAAAGAATTTCGAGTTGCTCTGATTACTAATTGGCTTATTTATGAACTTTTATACTTAAGTTTCTAATAGCTCCATCGATAACACTGGTAATCAATAGATAAATTTATCGCATGGAAACCAGTGTATTGAATCCAGTTCCTGAAAAGGAATTAGAAAGGATATTAGAATTATCTGCATTTGATTTAGACTATTCGGGTTTAGATCCTTTACTAAAGGATTTGGCAAAGTTAGCAGCTAAGATTGCGGAAACTGAAATCTGTCTTATCAACCTGATAGATTCTTTCACCCAGTGGACCGTCGCATCCTACGGCTTATATATAGAACAAATGCCCAGAAAGGAAGGTATTTGTCAATACACGATATTGAGTGAGCAGGCTTTTGAAGTTCAAGACCTGAGTACGGACAAGAGGTTCAGAGAAAGGAAATATGTAGCTTATCCTCCAAGGCTCAAATATTATTTCGGAATACCACTTATAACCAGCAAGGGGTTTAAAATTGGTACATTGTGCATGCTAGATGCCAACTCAAAAAGAATAACCAAGGAAAAAGCTGAGCTTCTAAAAATTATATCCAGCGAAATTGTAGAACGACTTGAAACCCGCAAGAAGGTTGAAAAATTACAGTCCGGATTAATAGCGGGATATAATTTTAAAAGAAAACTGAATCATGATATCCGCGGACCTATTGGTGGTATTCTTGGTTTGATTCAGCTTATTAAAGATCAGGATCTAGAGAAACAGGTTGGTGAGATTGTCCGCTACCTGGACTTAATTGAAAAAGCAGGTAATAATTTACTGGACATTACCAATGAAAGGCTTTCATCAGAAAAGCAAAATGGGGAAAGAAAACCGGGTGAACAGGAATTCAATTTATTGACTCTGAAAGAAAAGCTTAAGGAGTTATATGAGCCACAGGCTCAAATCAAAGATATTGACCTTACTATTGCTAATCACCAGCAGTGCGAAGACTTGCCTTTTCCAAAAAGTAAGGTCCTTCAAATTGCAGGAAACCTCATTTCAAATGTTATACAGTTTACCTTAGAGGGAGAAATGGTCATGGTGAGGCAGGAGTATAAATGCGCTTCAAAATCAAATTACCTGTTACTGACTATCAAAAATACAGGATCAAAGTTAACCAATGATCAAATCGGTCAGATTTTTAATAACAACCAGGATTTAAATCAAAAAGGTATAGCTCTGAATCTTCAGGCGATTCGTTTGTTGCTGAAAAAAGCCGGGGGGACTTTGTCCATATCTGATGAGGGGGATAGAGGCAACAGGTTCGATATTGAGCTTCCCGTTATGCTTACAAAAAAATGAAAAGGCCGGAATTTATTACAAACCCGGCCCCTTTATTTAATTTATCAGGATGCTAGCTTTTGTAACGATAAATAGCAGCCAATCCTGAATTTTTTGGTACCTCAGCTTGTGGCAAGCCATATAAGGTACTTCCGGTCCTGATGGCAGATATAGCTGCGTAGTTAATCAGGTCAACCGATTCACCATTAAGTGATTCTGACATATCCACGCGATTCTCATCGGGATGAAAAACACCAAACTGCCTGTAACCCATAGGAACAAAAAGCGTGTCGACTTTACCGTAATAAGCGCTTTTGACAATTTCCTCGATTTCAGTAGAGATTAACTCGCTTCCCTGCAGATTGTTGAACCGTTCAATATCACTTTCAATATCCTGCTGGAAATAATCTTTGGCAATCTTCCACGATTCTTTAGCAATTTCATCTGCGCTCTTGTTATCAACATTACCGGTAATAGTTGTAGGTAATACATTAAAATATTTGTTAGCCTTTTTATAATAGGCAACCATTTTTTCTGGTCCGGCTATTATGAGTGGCCCGTTTTCTTTCTTAAGATATTTGGTCACTTTATTTTCAATATGCTTTAGAAAAAGCTCAAGCTCTTTATCATCTTCATTTGTATCGCCTCCTTGCCCATGAAACATAGCATTTTTGCCACTGGTACCGGTATGTTGCTGAATGGATCGTTCGTGGACATGATATTTAAGATGTTCTTTCATGCTTGTTGGGACACTCTCAAACTCGACTTTGGTAGTTAAGTCGGGAGCAATCTTGAACATTTTTGTCTCATTCTGACTAAGCATGAGCACATGATAAATGCCGTGATGATTTTGAAGCTCCAAAAGAGGGGTAATAAGAAAATTTTCAGCGATGTAGTAATTCTCTTCAGGACTTACCGGTATTTTAAAGTAGTCGAAGTAATCTTCATTTATGTATAAAGCTAATCCTTTATCCTGATGTAGCCAGAACTGATTTTCTTCGGTCAAAGACTGAACTTTTTTAAAGAGATCTTCTGCTTTACTCTCTTGCCAGCCTTTTTCTATGAGTTCACTCTTTGCTTTTTGAATAAGGTTCTTAAGCCGAATCGTATCTTGCTTGCCTTCTTCACCGGTTTTATGAGTAGGTAAAAATATAGTGACATTAATATCCTTTGTTTCATTGATTAGCTTCTCAATGGTATCTCTTTTCACTACACTCATAGTTATTACCTCATTAATTTTAGTTGAACTGTACTAATACAACAAAATCAGCCCCGTGGTGTTCCATAAATAACCATCAAACACACCGAATAATTAATAAGGTTTTATAATGAAAGTAAAGACCCTTCCTATCTTTCTTTAAGGCTCAGGAAAAGCAAAAAAAGAACCAAGAATCGTAAAATTAGCTCTTTAAGCTCTCAATCATCATTTCAATTTTTTTGTCGAGAGTAGCCGAAACCTGATTGTAATCTTCTGTACTCATCAGGTTTGTATTAACACTGCAGTAGAATTTAATTTTTGGTTCAGTTCCGGAAGGTCTTGCGGATACGATGGCACCATCTTCCGTAATAAACTGCAAAACATTTGATGTTGGCAAGTCGATATCGGTTACTTCTCCAGTGGCGATATTTTTAGACTTGGCAGTCTGATAATCTTTAACTGTCACAACCTGAGAACCTCCCAGTTTTTTTGGTGGATTGGCTCTGAAATTCATCATCATCTGCTGAATTTCTTCCGCACCTGACTTTCCTTTCTTTGTCACCGAAACCAGGTTTTCACGGAAAAATCCATGCTCTACATACATATCGAGCATCGCTTCATACAAGCTGGTTCCCTGATCTTTATAGAAAGCAGTCATTTCTGCGATAATAGCGCAGGACACAACCGCATCTTTGTCTCTCACATGATCGCCTATCAGGTAGCCATAGCTTTCTTCTCCACCGGCTATAAACTGCTTTTTACCTTCAAGCCCGGTCATTAATTCACCAATATATTTAAATCCTGTTAAGGTATTAAAGCATTCCACTCCTTTAGCTTTGGCTATGCGATCAATAAGGTAAGAAGTAACGATCGTTTTAACGATGTACTCATTGCCGGTTATTTTGCCAGCTTGTTCCCATGCCGTTAGCATATAATTGATTATGAGTGAACCTGTCTGATTTCCGTTCAGGAGCACAAATTCTCCAGTCATATCTTTCACGGCAATTCCAACCCGGTCTGCATCCGGATCGGTAGCCATAACCAGATCAGCATCAATTTCTTTAGCTTTTTCTAATGCCATATTGAGTGCTTCTTTTTCCTCAGGGTTGGGATATACAACCGTAGGGAAGTTGCCATCAACCGTCATTTGTTCTTCGACCACAGTTACGTTTTCAAATCCGTATCGTTTTAAAACCTCCGGTACCAGGTTTCGCGAAGTTCCGTGAATAGGAGAGAATACGATCTTCAAATCCTTTTGCCTTTTTATAGCCTCTTCAGATACAGATAAATCTGTAAGAGCCTTCAGGTATTTTTCGTCCATTTCCCAGCCAATAACTTCAATCAGCTTATCATTTCCATTAAAGTTGACATCATCAACGCTGTCAATTTTCTGAACTTCCTCCATTACCATTTTATCATAGGGAGATACAAACTGTCCGCCATTAGCGCCATAGGCCTTGTATCCATTGTATTCTTTGGGATTGTGGGATGCCGTTAGCATCACCCCACTTTGGCAGCCAAGCTCTCTGATGGCAAAAGATAACTCTGGGGTAGGGCGCAGGGCATCAAAGTAATACACTTTAATTCCATTAGCGGTGAAGACGTCAGCAACAACTTTCGCCAACTGTTCAGAATTATTCCGACAATCATGAGCAATGGCAACTTTGAGATCCTGATCAGGATATTCTTTTTTCAGGAAATTACTTAAGCCTTGGGTGGCAATACCAAACGTATATTTATTAACACGGTTTGAACCAATTCCCATGATCCCGCGAAGTCCGCCAGTGCCGAATTCCAGGTCCTTATAAAATGCATCAGTCAACTCATCGAATTTCTTATCGTCGAGTTTTTGTTGAATGGCTGATTTGGTTTCCTTGTCATAGCTTCCGTTTAACCATTTGTCAATTTTTTCTTGTACAGCCGGATCTAATGCGTTCATTTCTAAGGAATTTTATAAAAGTGAATCTGTTGGTTTCAGGCGGCTTTTTTCCGCAGGAAGGAATATAAATAATAAAAAAGGGCAATTCATGATTTATGAACTGCCCTCTATAGTTAGATATGATCTATGACTCAACTTTCCTTTTTCTTTACTGTCAGTTCATCAAGCGAGAGGCCATTCATAACAGCATCGTAGTTGGAAATATCCTTTGGCAGAATTACGCTGTTTTCATCTCTGCCAAGCCCCGAGAGAACGGTCAGATATTTCTCAGAAAGTTGAAGTTGCATTGCCTCTTTACCCTTTGGCTGGGAGAGCGCTCCTGCTATTTCTTCAATAGATTTTGCCGTTGCTTCTGCGATGGATAAAATTTCCTCGGCCTGACCTTCAGCTTCATTAATACGGCGCTGCATTTCGGCTTCGGAGATATTAATGATTTCGGCTCTCATCCCTTCAGCATCATTTACTTTAGAACCTTTTACACCTTCAGACTTAGCAATAATAGCCCTGCGGTCGCGCTCCGCCGTCATTTGTCTTTCCATGGCTTTTTGGACGGTACGAGGGGTCAGAATGTTCTTAATCTCATAGCGATGTACCTTAATACCCCATAGCTGTTCAACTTCACTAAGCACACTTACAACTTCGCGGCTCATAGCAGCCCGCTCTTCAAAAGTTTGATCCAGCTCCATATTACCCAAAACAGAACGGGTTGTGGTCTGGGCAAGTTGTACGGCAGCATACCGGTAGTTGGTGACGCCATAACTTGCGTTAACAGGATCCATCACACTCAGATAGATTACGCCATCTACCTCCACTTTCACATTGTCTTTGGTGAAACATTCCTGTGGTTCTACCTCGATGGTTTCCTCACGCAAATCCTGTTTATAAACGACCTTGTCTACAAAGGGGATAAGAGCATGAAAACCGGGGCCTAATGTCTTTTGATAATTCCCCAAACGCTCAACAATGTATGCGTACTGGTTGGGAACCAACCGTAGTGAGCGAATGAATTTATACATTACAAAAACCGAAAATACACCTAATAAAACCTGACTAATTGTCTCCATGATTTCCATGATTATTGCTCTCCTCGGTTAGATGTTTTGGTTTTGTTTGTTGGATTTTTTGTGTGGTCGCTGATAGTACTTACACCTTCAAAAAAGGTTTTAAGATTTGCCGTTTCGGTAGGGAGAACCGACACATTTGAGTTTTGTATAATATTACCAAACTGTTTGATGTATTGTTCAACAAGCTTGGTTTTAACTGCGATATCTCCGCCTGGTTTTTGAATCGCTTCAGCTACTCTCCTAAGTCCTTTAGCTGTTGCATTGGCAACCAATTCTATCTCTTTAGCCCGTCCCTTTGCTTCGTTGATTCTTCGCTGACGCTGAGCTTCAGAAATCAAAACCTGGCTTTGTTGTTCACCTTCAGACTCATAGATGCGTGCCTGTCTATGACCTTCGGAATTTGTAATCTCAGCTCGTTTGGCTCGCTCAGCTTCCATTTGCCGCTCCATAGTATCCACAATTTCACTGGAAGGGCGGATGTTCTTTATTTCATATCGCATCACTTTGATCCCCCATGGATCTGCAGCCTTATCAATCTCACGAACGATGTTTTCATTCATTTTTTCTCGTTCTGAAAAGGTATCATCCAGCGTCATTTTACCGATTTCACTTCGCATTGTGGTTTGGGCAAGGTTCACAGCTGCTGCCTGGTAATCCGAAATTCCATAGCTGGCTTTATGAGAGTTCATTACCTTCAGGTACACGAGGCCATCTACTGCAACTTCAATATTGTCTTTGGTGATACATGTTTGGCTTGGTACATCCAACACTTGCTCTCGCATTTCCTGGCTGTACGCGGGCCGGTCTACAAACGGAATCAGGAAGTGAAACCCAGGTTTAAGAGTCTTTTTGTATTTCCCTAGTCGCTCCTGAATAACTTCTTCACGCATTTCCACGATTTGAAAGAGCCGTGTCAGCACGAAGTAGGATAAAACGATTACTACTAAAATTGTGGTCCACATATTAGCTTTGGTTTGAGTCTTTAAGTTGGTT
Organism: Gracilimonas sp.; assembly: GCF_040218225.1. NCBI lineage: Bacteria > Pseudomonadati > Balneolota > Balneolia > Balneolales > Balneolaceae > Gracilimonas > Gracilimonas sp. The sequence continues at coordinate 247,666 of NZ_JAVJQO010000002.1, read as the reverse complement.
TTTCTTTGATTCTATAATATCTACTGGTTCTACAATCCAGGTTGTGTTATCCCGGTATTTTATTCGAACCTGCACTCCGGTTGGGATTTCACCTTCCAGCGAACGCGCCTGCCAGGAAATTCCCTGAAACCTGATACGGCCTTCATTATCCAGGTCGTTAATTGGTTCAGTGACTTCGGCGATTTGGTCCATTGCTTCATAATCTTCGTCGGCAAATTTGTAGGAAGTTTCTCCTTTAAAATATTTGTTGATGAATGGACGAATAGCAATGGTTAGAATAGTTGACGACATCAGCCAGACAAATGTTGCTGTAAACGGGTCTTGCAGAAAGCCAAAGTATCTGAGAATACCCACTCCCAAACCGCTAAACCCAAGAAGAAATGCCACGCCTCCGGGAAGGACTGCCTCCAGGAACATTAACAGAATACCCCCGATTAAAAAAATCCACGTCAGAATTTCGCTATCCATAACCTGAAAACTAGATTTAAGTTTAAGTATAGATAGTGATTTGAGTGCAAAAAATCTCATTTGAATTGGATTAATTTTATGTCAGACTTTTAAACTGCGGCACGGTATTTGGATACCATTGCAGAAACCAAAATGAAGCCTTTTATTATTGGTGGCATTTAAATACAGCTGATGAGTAAGAATCCCGAAAAAGAGAATAAATCAATTAAGTCGCTTTGGCTCACGCTGAAGCAGATATTTGCTCTTAGCAAGCCGTATCGTGTGCGCTTTTATGCAGCAACAATAGTCACCATATTAGCATCAGCTGTATGGCTTACAGTTCCTTTGGGGTTGAGGGAATTACTGGATGCGGTTTTTGAATCGGGTAATAACGAGTTATTAAACTGGCTGGCAATGGGGCTGTTCGGGCTTTTTGTGCTTCAGGCAGCATTCTCCTTTTTCGGAAATTATCACCTGGAGTGGGTGGGAGAACGCGTGGTTACTGATCTGCGTAAAAAAGTATATGAGCATCTGCACCGGTTGGGGTTTAAGTTCTTTGCTGAGCGCAGACTGGGTGAAATTACCTCACGACTTACGAATGATGTCGGCTCAATCAGAACAGCTTTGACGGATTCACTTCCTCAGTTACTAACTATTTCTTTTTCGCTGATTGGTTCTGTCTCATTGATGGTAGTTCTGAACTGGCGGCTTAGCATGGTGATTTTTGTTACGGTACCTTTTGTCACTTTGGCAACCCGCTATTTTGGTCAGAAGATCCGTCATCTTTCCAAAGATATTCAGGACGAACTTGCTGACTCTACCGCCGTGGCAGAAGATGCCCTTGGAGCTGTTCGCCTGGTGAAAGCATTTGTGCGGGAAGATTATGAAGTGGGCCGTTATCAAACAGCAGTAGAAAAATTATTTAAGACGGCCCGCCGAAAAATGGTGCTAACCCAGCTGTTCTGGTCGGGTGTGGGAATCATGTTTATGAGCACTTTGGTTATCATATTTTGGTACGGCGGGAAAGAAGTACTTGCAGATCGGCTCACTGCCGGAGATCTAGTTGCGTTCATTATTTATGCATTAAACATTTCACGATCAATCAGCCAGACATCCAGATTGTATACAGCTGTAAATACTGCAGCTGGAGCTTCGGAACGTATTTTTGAACTTCTAGAAGAAACCCCTGAAATAGAGAATAATCCTGATGCGAGAGCCATAACTGAAGTGCATGGAGAAGTGGAAGTTGAGAATTTGTGGTTCAGTTACGAAGGAGAAAAAGATGTATTGAAAGGTATATCATTCAAAGCCGAAGCCGGAAAAACGATAGCACTGGTAGGGCCTAGCGGGGCGGGGAAAACCACGCTGTTAAATTTAATCCCAAGATTCTATGATCCTCAAAAAGGTTCTATTTCTGTAGATGGAAATAATATTCAGGATTTGAAGTTTAAATCTCTTCGCGAACATATTTCCATTGTACCTCAGGAAGTTCATCTGTTTGGTACTACTATCCGGGAAAACATTACATACGGGAAACTGGAAGCTACTGATGAGGAAGTTATACAGGCAGCTAAAGATGCAAATGCCCACGACTTCATCATGCAAACGGAAAATGGATATGATTCTTTAATCGGAGAGAAGGGAGTTAAGCTGAGTGGTGGACAGCGCCAAAGGTTGGCCATAGCAAGAGCAATTCTCAAAAATCCCGCTATTCTGTTATTGGATGAGGCAACATCTTCTCTGGATTCGGAATCAGAGGCCCAGGTTCAGGAAGCCCTGGTTCGGCTTATGACAAATCGTACTACTTTTGTAATTGCTCATCGTTTATCAACGGTTCAGCATGCAGATAGAATACTTGTGTTGGACGAAGGAAAGATTGTGGAGCAGGGAACCCATATCGAATTAATTGGACGGAATGGACTCTATAGTCACCTTTACGAATTACAGTTTCGTGATTTAGACGAGCCTAAAGTTCTATAGATTATAGATTTCAATGCTTGATTATTGATCCGTATTGTACATCCGGATGATATCTGAGTAGCTAAGGTTCCCAAGCAGGTTCCGTTCAGCTAAACCATTTATGTAATCTACCGTTACTCCGCCATTATACATCCCAATTATTGCCGAATAAGAAAACTCGTTAAGCAGGTCGTTCTGTGAGAGCTGATTCAGGTAATCCACAGTTACCCCGCCATTGTACAAGCCAATGATACCTGAATATGAAAATACATCCTGATAGCCATTTTCGAATAAAGTATTCAGATAGTCAATGCTTACGTCACCATTATACAATCCAATCACGGCAGAGTAGGAAAATACATCCAGGTAACCGGCTTCGTTTAAAGAAGAAACATAATCTAAGGAAACCCCTGAATTATATAACCCAATGATAGCAGAATAGGAGAATTCATCCAGTAAGTTCATTTCATTCAGTCCGTCAATATATTCTACAGGAACTCCACTGTTATAAAGTCCGATGACTGCAGAATATGAAAAATCGTCCTCCAGATATCCGGCATTATTTAGCTGCTCTAAATATTCGATGGGAACTCCGGTCTGATAAAGTGCCTGGTATCCGGAATTTGAAAAAAGGTTGTCTAAACCTGCATCATTGATTTCCACTAAATAATCAGCAAAGCCTCCTTCAAAGCTGAAATCTGGTAAAGGAGCCATCTCCGGAATATCAATGTCAGGAATATTAATGTTAATGTCGGGAATATTGACATTCACATTTTGTTGATCACTCCCAAAGACAGAAGACCATGCCTGTGCAGGACTCCAGTCGTGATACCAAAGAAAAGAAGCAGCAAATACCATGAAAATCAGGACGGCATTTTTAAACATCGAGCCGTCATCTTCTTCAGGCAAAGGCTGGTAGGACATCTCATCGTTCTCCTTACTTTTCTCCCTGATGTATTCATCCAGATCAAAATCCGGATCGCTATTGCTGTCTCTGTATTTTGTTTTCATGTTGATGTTCAATTAGTTTAACCGTCCCCATTTTCCCTTTGATACAAATCCACAATATCCAGGAAGCTGAGGTCGTCATATAAACCCTGTTCTTTAAGCTGGTCTAAAAACTCTACGGTAACACCGGCATTATAGAAATTGGTTACATACACAAACGATAATTCCTCTAGATAACCAGCTTCATTTAGTGTAACGAGATACTCTACAGGAATATCGTCATTGTAATAGGCCGTTACATCCACAAACGATAATTCTTCATATACACCGGCATCCTGCAGTCTTTCAAGATAGGATAATGGAATTTGGTTTTGATAATAGTTGGTGATGTAAACGAAAGATAGGTCTTCTAAAAAGCCTGCATTCTGAAGTTCATCAAGGTAAGAGACGGGCACATTTGCATCATAAAGCTGCCGGGCCGAAAAGCCTGAAATCTCATCTCCAAGGTAGCCTTTGTCTTGTAAAACAGATAGATACTCAGTGATGCTCATATCCAGATTACTGGCTGGTGCAGGTGGTGCTTCAACACCAGGTACAGTTGGAATTTCAGGAGGTTCCGGAATCTCAATTTCTAGTCGATCAATATCTGGGGCTCCGGCAGTTACCTCAGTTGCCTGTTCATTATTTCCAAAAACAAAGGTAAAAGCTTCTGATGGATTCCAATTATTAAACCACAAAAAAGCAGCAGCAAAAACGATGAAAATGAGGATGGCATTCTTGAAAAGATAGCGATCAGGATCTTTGGTTTCTTCTTCAATAACAATGTTTCCTGATTCCTGACTTTGGTTGCGGATATATTCATCTAAATCAAAATCGGGATCATGATCAAAATCAGAGTGACGGTCCAGATCGTTAGTGAAAGAGCGAGTTTTATTATCTTCTTTTTTTCCCATGGCAGTAAATTGTTTACCTAAGGACGAATTTAAGAAAGGAATTGTTTCACTATGTGAAAAAGAATAGTGAGGGTGCTATTTTTTTATCTGAACCTGATTATAGTGTGAGTCAAGTAATTTGTTACCAGGGAAGGTTATCCAAATCCACATTTCCACCGGTAATGATAATGGCAACTTTTTTTCCTTTTACCTCTACTTTTTCGTCAAAAACAGCTGCTACGGGAACGGCGCAGGAAGCTTCTATAATCATATTCAGGCGCTCCCACACGTAACGCATGGCTTCAATAATAGATTCTTCAGGAACGGTTACAATATCATCAACATATTCCCGGATTAAAGAGAAGGGCAGTTCACCTAAAGAAGTACGTAATCCGTCGGCAATGGTATCAGGATTGCTAACAGGTATGAGTTCACCTTTTTGGAAAGAACGGTAGGCATCATCAGCATTAGCAGGTTCTGCTCCAATAATTTTTATATCTGGCTTGATGGATTTAGCTGCCAATGCAGTTCCGCTCAATAACCCACCGCCGCCTACAGGTGCCATTATCATATCCAGATCGGGATGATCTTCCAGCAGTTCCAGGGCTGCTGTTCCCTGTCCGGCGATAATTCGGGCATCGTTATAAGGATGAATGAAAGTTGCGCCGGTTTTCTCTACTACTTTCTCAAGTGTTGATTCGCGGGCTTGTAAGGTTGACTCACAAAAAGTAATTTCAGCTCCATAGTTTTGGACGGCTTTCACTTTTACTTTTGGGGCATTTTCAGGCATCACAACATAAGCCGGAATGCCCCTTAGCTTAGCTGCCAAAGCCAGCGCCTGTGCATGATTTCCGGAAGAATGAGTAGCTACACCCTTGGCGGCTTCTTCATCGGTCAAAGAAAAAATAGCATTGCTTGCTCCACGGAATTTGAAAGCGCCGACCTTTTGAAAGTTTTCACATTTAAAGAAAATTTGGGCACCCATTTTTTGATTAACCTGTTTGCTGTTTAGCACAGGTGTACGGTGTGCATATTCTGAAATCCTTTGTTGTGCTTCCCGGATGTCAGATAGGGTAGGAGGGGTGAGTACGGTTTTCATAAATTTATTTGATCACTTCTTTAATTCCATCAAGCAGGGATTTCCACCAATAAGCGAAAATAGATTTTTCAACCTCCCGTTCAAAACTGATTTCTCCGATCCGGGCATTTTCGCCAAGATTATCAGATTTCAGTACAAAAGTATTAGCGATAAAATCTCCGAGAACCTGCTTCACTCCTGTTTTTTCAGGGTTATCTTTATTAAGAAAAGAAACTTTTAAATTCCGATACAAGACTTTTACTTCCCCGAAAGACGATGAAGAGTTCAAGGTATAGTTAGCAGACAGACTTTCAATTAGTCCGTCTTCAATTTTGACGAACCCCACATTTTGAAGCATTTCTCCGGCTTCCTGAGGATCAAAACTTCCAAGAGTCACGTCTACTGTGTGGGTGTTATTTTTATCAAAAACGGCATAACTCACATCTAAATTCAATGTTGCGACATTCATGAATAATGCGTCCACATTTAATTTCAGAGAGTCTTCATAAAATCGAGGATGACTTTCTGTGCGAAAGTTTTCAATAGTTGCATTTATATCGTTAAAAGAAATACTTCCGGGTTTTTCAGAGGGCGGTTTATGTTCTTCATAGGTGATATCAGTTTCTGAAATAGCAACTTTGTTTAACCCAAAAGAGAAATCGATGGCGTTAGCAACCTCATAAAGCAGTGGTTTGCGCTGAATACTGGTCGGACGTTCTTTGTACTTATCCCGGAAAACCTCCATTCGGGCTCCAGAAATATGCATGGAATCCATCTCAAAATGTTGGGATGCGAGAGAATCCATTTCAAAGCCTATAAACTCTATTTTTGGCACCTTCAGATCAATGCGATCTATTTGGCGGTTTTTAATTTCGGAAAATCGATACTTTGGAGCCAGCGGGTTAAGAGCAATATCGGTCAGTGAAGCATACTCCGATTTTTTATTAAAGCTGAAATCCCCGGCTGTTATTTCATAGAGTTTCTTCTCCATTGAAAGTCGCAGTCCAGAGCCACTGAGGATTAAGTTATCCATAAAAACGATTTGAGAGCCATCCAGAAGTTCGTTTATGTTTATATCTCTTGCTTCTACAGAGATATCATCAACACGAAAGACTTCCTGTTTATTGGGGCGGATAATCCGGCCTTTTCCGCTTTTTATAAACAGATCAAATGTGGCAAGTTTCTTAGCTATATCATTGGTTGAATTGCCTCCGGAATTTGAGAATGCAGAAGCTGAAAAACCTCGGTTAATCAATTCTACATCTGGTTCATTAATTGTGATGGTTTTAAAGTTGGGAAATGGTTTATTGACTAAGCTGAACCATTGAATACCATCGATAGATATCGAGGATGCAGCAATTCTCTTTATTTGTGGGGAGGCACTATCGGGTTGAACGACGATAGAATCTACAGTTATAGTACGTCGGAGGATACCGATGTGGAAAGTGGAGAAATCAAGGGTATAGTCCCGATTGGTTTGACGACTAAATTCTTCAGTGAGAGCTTTTTTTAAAGGTTCAGTCAGAAAGGTTGGAGCGATTAATGCCACGGCTCCGGAAAGAATTACAACAGTTATAACAAATATTAAAAAAACTTTTAGTGCTTTTTTCATATCTCAAAATTGAGATAAATCCTCAAAAAGCAAAGGATTTTCTTGTTAACATAATACCGCTATTTTGAAAAAGCTTTGCTTCAATCAAATTTTAAAATATCTGAAATGAAAAAAATACTGACTCTCTTTGCTTTCCTACTCATAACCAATACTATTTTCGGGCAGGATGAATTTGCTTTAGAACGATTTCAATTTCATCCCGAACTATCCTATGACTCCGAAATAACTTCTCCATCTGATTATCTTGGCTATGAGCTGGGAAAGGAGTATACCTTTCACCACCAGGTGATGGACTATTTTAAACAACTTGACCAGGAATCTGATAAAATTACTTTTCACAAGTATGCGACTACCTATGAAGGACGTGATTTATATTATGCCGTAATCAGTTCGGGTGAAAATCAGGCCAATATTGAGTCTATTCGGCAGGCTAACCTGGAGTTGGCAAACAATCCTGAATCTTCCGGCATAGAAGAAAAGCCGGTGGTTGTTTGGCTTAGTTATAATGTGCATGGGAATGAGCCATCCAGCAGCGAGGCGGCTATGCAAACGGCGTATCGGTTAGTAGCCGGTGCCGATCAGGAGACACTAAAATGGCTGGAAAACTCGGTGGTTATCATCGATCCCATGATTAACCCTGATGGCCGGGACCGCTATGTGTATTGGTACAAATCATCCCGCGCCAATATTTTAAATACGAATTCAGAAGACCTTGAGCATGATGAAATTTGGCCCGGGGGTCGCACAAATCACTATTGGTTTGACTTGAACAGGGATTGGGTGTGGCTGGTTCATCCTGAATCTCAGGGAAGAATAGCCGCTTACCAGCAATGGATGCCCCAGGTGCATATGGATTTTCATGAGCAGGGTTTCAACAATAACTATTTTGCCATGCCGGGTACTACTCCGAGAAACCTGGAGCTTCCTTCAGAATATGACAAGTGGGCAGATGCTTTTGGTCGCGGTTTGATTGAGGAATTTGACGAGGCCGGAGTGAATTATGCTACACGTGAGGCTTTCGATTTCTTTTACCCGGGGTATGGTTCTTCTTATCCCAGCGTGATGGGCGGTATAGGGATGCTGGCTGAACAGGGTGGACATAGCCGCGGTGGCCGTGCGGTAGAAACCGATGACGGCTATATACTAACTCTGCGGCAACGCGTGTTTGATCATTACACGAATGGTGTGTCAATTGTGAAAACGGCGGTAGAGAATAAGCAAGGACTTCTGAGCTACTTCAAAAACTCTGTTTCACAATCAGCCCAAAAGGGAAACACCGAAGCGTATATTCTCCCGAATAATGAAAACGACTACACCTATCAGGTAGTTAACATGTTGATGAAGCATGGCGTGAAAGTAGAGCGGGCTACTCAGGATTTCAGCCAGCGAAATTCTTTTAGTTATTGGGATGGAAGTTCATCGAACAGAAATTTCAAATCGGGTGATTTCATTATTAAGACAGATCAGCCTAAGCACTTGTTCATAAATACACTGTTCAGAAAGCAGATGGAAATTGAGGATTCGGTGATGTACGATATGGCGACCTGGTCGGTGCCTCTTGCTTATAATCTGGATGCAACCTGGACTACTCGTGGAGTTGATGCAAATACTGAAATGGTAACAGAAGAATTGACTTACAACTCAGGATTGAAAAATGCCGGAGCTCAATATGCCTATGTAATAGACTGGAAGCAGCGTCATGCCCCCAAAGCATTAGCCAAACTCTGGGAAATGGAATACAATGTTCGCAGTGCGCGCCGAAGTTTCAATAATGGAGAGAAAACCTATTCGGAAGGTTCACTCATTGTATTAGTTGGCCGAAACTATGAGAAGAGGGATCAAATTGCGGCCGATATGCAGAAGGTGGCTACAGAAGCGAATGTTGTGATAGAAGGCTTCAACACCGGAAGAATGAGTAAAGGTATGGATTTGGCTTCTGGTGATTCTCAGCCGGTTAAGAAGCCGAACGTAGCATTGATGATAGACTCTCCCTTTAGTTCCTATACAGCCGGCCAGCTTTGGTTTTTGTTTGATCAGTGGACGGAGTTTGGGATCAGCAGAATCAGATCAGGCAGTTTTTCCAGCAATGACCTTGATAACTATGATGTTATTCTGATGCCCGGCGCATGGGGTGGTTTGAATGGAGTCTGGAATGATTCTGAGATGGAAGTTTTGAAAAATTGGGTCCGAAATGGCGGAGTTTTGATCGGAACAGAAGGCAGCGGAAGCTGGCTCACGAAAGATCGGTCAGGTTTTACCGGAGTGGAACTTTTTTCTGAGGAAGATGAGGACAGCACAGAGATAGATCCCAAGGCATACACTAAATATGCAAACCGGGAAGATGTATTTGGCCTTGAACGCATTCCCGGATCTGCATTCAAGGGGATGCTGGATACTACTAATCCGCTGGCTTTCGGGATGCCGGAACGAGTTTATTCCCTGAAGTTTGGCGATGATGGTATTGTCCCTTCAACTTCATTTCAAACGGTGGGCTATTATGTGAAAGAAGGAGATGAGGTGCTGGCCTCGGGGTATGCTTCCCAAGAAAATAAAGAGCAAGCTGCTGGAATGGCTTTTGCCGCTGTTGAGAATATGGGAAGCGGGAAAGTGGTTTTCTTGCTTGATAATACCCAGTATCGCATGTTTTGGGTAGGGCCAAGCCGGATGGTTCAAAATGCGGTAATGTTGCTTCCCGGAATGTAGAAGAACATCTTATTGATACAATTAAGGCGCCTGTAAAAAGGCGCCTTTTTATTTCTATAGCTGATATCTGAATCCGATGGATCCGGTGAATCCGAAAAGTTGATTGGGGTTTATAGTAAGATAGGGGCCCATATCTATGAAGACTTCAAAAGGGGCTTCTTCAAAACCATACTCAACCCCGAGTGGAAACTCTATGCCATAGGATACATCACCGTCAACATTTGCTCCTGCATCTACATATGAGATACGAATACCCGGAGCGTAATAAGGGGTTAACGTGCCTGACTCAACACCGAGAGAATTCTCGGTTTTATAGATCTGATAATAAGCAGTCAGATCGATTTGCGTAAAATCGATCAAGGTGAGTCCCAGATCGGTACGAATTGCTGAAGACTCAGAAATAGTGAATTTAGCTGAGATTCCGGAAAGGTAACCACCAACAGCTGTCTTGCTTTCCTGGGCATAAGCTGAAGTTGAAATTCCGATAATCAGTATTAACAAAAAGGTGCGTATGCTTTTCATAATCGTTTCGTAATTTTTTTAGTGATTAATATTAATAGTCTAAACCGGGTTGAGTAATTTCAAAGGTCTCTTCCGACTTGGCAGCTTCCACCATCTCAGCTACATCCTTCAGTAGCTCTTTGGCATCGAATACAATCCCGTCTTTAATGGTGTATCGAATCCCGCCCCTGCGAACAGGCTCATTATCCTCGTTGACGTAAATGGCTCCGGTTCCGTATAAAACTTTCAGGTTTTTCATAGGGTTGGCATCTACAATTACCATATCGGCAAGTTTCCCCACTTCAATAGTACCTAATTGGTCATCAACACCAAGCACTTCAGCTCCTTTTAATGAAGCTGATTGGAAGATTTCCAATGGATGAAATCCTGCTTCCCGAAAGAGCTCCATTTCCTGTATGTAACCAAATCCGTACAGCTTGTAGATATAGCCTGCATCAGAGCCAAGAGTAACACGTCCGCCTTTATTCTTATATTCGTTCACAAACTGCATCCATAGGGCAAAGTTTTCTTTCCAGGCTATTTCCTGTTCTGTTCCCCACTCAATCCAATAAGAACCATGAGAAATGCGACTTGGGGCATAAAATTTCCACAGGGATGGCAAGGTATATTTTTCATGCCATTCGGCTCGGCGCTGAGCACTCAAATCGCGGTTTGCTTCATAAATGGTGAATGTAGGATTGAGTGTGAAATTAAGTTCGAGCATCTCATCCATAACCGATTCCCACTTTTCTGAATCTGGAGCAGCAGCTTGTTTCCAAAGCTTTCCGGCTTCCTCAAAACGATGTTGTTCGTCGTTATAATTATAGTCTAGTGGATAATCCTGAATAATTTTATCCTCAAACATAGATTCAGGTAAGCCATACCAATGTGTCATGGAGGTTAACCCTAGCTGAGCGGATTTGAGTGCATCATTATATACTACTCGGGTTTGGGCATGATGTGTCATGGTGCCAAGCCCTAATTTATTGGCCTCATCAATAGCTGCTGCATATACTTCCGGAGAAGCTCCAAAAAATTTGATTCCATCTGCTCCTTCTTTGTGAATCATTTGGACCCATTTTCGGGCTTGTTCAGGTGTAGTGATCGGTTTATCACTTCCCATCCCAAAACCAATCCATGCAGATATGCGTGGAGCAGTAATTTCATTTTTTCTACTCAATTCTTTATGCCGAAGTGTCCAATCCATGCCATTGAAAGACCCGGGTTCACGGATAGAAGTAATTCCATGAGCCAGCCAAAGTTTATAAACATATTCAGGAGTAGTTCCCTGAGCACCACCTCCGGTATGAGCATGCATATCAAAGAAACCGGGGAGTAGGTACATTCCTTCAGCATCAATTACTTTTGTTTTATCATCGGCTTTAGGTCGTCTGTTTTCGTTGATTGGAAGATTAGGATAGCCTACTGTTTGAATGGACGCTATTTTATTTCCTTCAACTACAATATCAACTGGGCCGGTAGCCGGAGATCCTGTTCCATCAATGAGATTTACACCGCGGATAATCAGTCGTTCATAAGGTCCATCACCCTCTGTTCGTTGCGGGGCGTCAGGCATTTGCGCCTGAATCGATAAAGCTGAAAAAATTAGAATTGATAACAGAGATATAGTGAATTTCATACGAGTGAATAGTTTTCTGATAAGATGAAGTGAATGTAATACAAACGGAGGTCGTTCGCCGTAAAATTTAGTTAGATAAGTAAGGCCCCCTCATGTTTGAGCAACCACTCTTTACGTTGAGCACCTCCTGCATACCCTGTTAATTTATTATCAGAACCGACAACACGATGGCAGGGGATAACTATGGCTATGGGGTTTTTCCCATTTGCTTTACCAATGGCTTGCGATGCTTTATCATCACCCAGTTTTTTGGCAATGCTTCCGTACGAAGTGGTTGAACCTTGCGGAATTTCGAGCAGTTCTCTCCATACTTTTTGCTCAAAATTAGTTCCCTGAGGTTGTAACTCTAAATGAAAGCTTGCCCTGTTACCTTCAAAATATTCCCTGAGCTGAGTTTTGGCCGATTCGGTATGGACGTCAGGATCTTCCGGTCCGTCAAAGTCCATGAATTTGATTTCAGTAATGCCATCTCCGTTCGATAAAATTCGGAGGTGACCAATAGGAGTTTCTAAAAAGCTAACGTATGTCACAGGTTCTTTTTTTAATGTAATGATCAATAGAGAATATTGACTCAAAAGTATTTATCAAAATCTAAAAAAAAAGATTTTCCAGACTTTAAATTTGCCTCTTAAATAGCTGAAAAGACGAATTTTATGCAGAGGGAAATTTTTTTTAAAAAAAAGTGTAACAAATGAGATTGGTGATACTCTTGTAATCAGCTTAAAGGTGAGATTAATGTTTATACCCTAACAGTTAGTCGATTTTTACTCCTTAAAGCTGAAACCTAAAGCTAAGGCCCTGGAACTGAACCTTCCAGGGCTTTTTTATTTTGGGAGACTATCGAATTGGCTAAAAGTACATCCGGTATAAAAGACTCACATTAATTCCTGGCTGAGGTCTCAGATCTTTTATTCTGGAAAGATGATCATAATATTCTGTATTCAGCAGGTTATTAATATTAAGTGAAAATGTATGCATCAGATTATCTCCTTCCAGCCTGTATTGTGAAAAAACATCCAGCAACACATAGCTTTCAGTTGGTGTCTCGAACTCCCCGGTACGATCCTGTTCTGCTGAGTACCGCACTCTGCTTCCTATTTCAAATCTATCTTTCGCGTATTTAAGAGATGATTTAATTTTAAAAGGGGGAATTTGGGGAAGGGGGCGGGTATTGCCGGTCGTTCCCGAATTAGCTTGTTCTGCTTCCGACACCTTTCGTTCTGCGATAGTGTAACTCATGGAGAGATCAAAAACGAAATTTTTCAAAAATTGCAGTTCACCTGAAAACTCAGCTCCGTAAAGTAAGGCCTCTGTTCCTACAAATTGATAATCCTGAAGGGTAGGGCGCTGGGCATTTTGTCTTCCGGTATTTCGGGCATACAGGTAATTGCTGAAATCGTTGTGGAAGATCGTAAAATCAGCATTAAGTGTATTTTCATTGAACCTAATAAAGACTTCTTTGCCTAAAGCGCGCTCCGGCTCCAGATCTGGGTTTCCAATTTCAAAAGAATAGGAGGCAAGGTGCGGGCCTTCTGAGTAGAGTTCTTCAAGAGAGGGCGCTCTGAACGAGTGAATAAAACTTCCTCCAACAGAAAACCCACTGCCAAGCTGGTAAATCGCTGCAAATGATGAAGCCACCGCTGGAAAGCTCCGGTCTTTATAAAAAGTAGAATCGATGTTACCATTTACTGCTCCAACAGGATAAAACAAGTCTCTTTCATTCGTGTTGTTTTGTATGAAGTCAACCCGGAGACCAGCCTCGAGGTGAAGGGCATCAAAGTCTGCTTCTTCAATAATGTATGCACCAACCTTGAAACTTTGGGAAGGTGGCGTTCCGGCTCCCATTACCTGATAATCTTCAAATTCAGAAGTAATTCCCATCGATCCACGGTCAAATAAACCCCACTCCCGATGCTTGGTTCGTAAACTGAAATTGGCTGTGAGTAGATCAAACTCCGTTCCGATAACCTGTCTACCCTGAGCGTCTTTACCTTCAATTTCTTTATGATTATAATCTTTGAAGGAGAGCTCAGCTTCCAGCACTTTAAAGAGATTATTTTGCAGAATAATTTCTGACTTAGCGTCGTATTGCCATTTCTGCATCTCAATATCTACTCCATTTTCATGACCGTTGGGATCTGGTGGAATACCATATTTACTTTGATAGAGTGTTCCTGAAGCCCCTATATAACCCCAGGTTTGTATATAACTTATTCCAACACCATCATTTGTAGTACGGAAAAAGGTGTTTTCTGTAGGGCCGATGGGAGTTCGGGTGTTATTGGCCAACCGTCCACTCAAGTCCATTTGTATAGCTAAATCTTTATATGGAATCTGAGCGCTCAGAGCTCCGGATGCTCCACGGTTAACGGATTCACCACTCAAAGATAATGATCCATTGATATTATTGGGAAGGGAGGTGGAAATCTGATTCTTAACAATGTTGATTACCCCACCAATAGCATTAGACCCATAAGCCAATGCGGCCGGTCCACGTGCAATCTCAATTTCATTAGCTGAAGATGGATCGGTAGTTACAGCATGATCTGATGATTGTGCTGAAATATCGCCCGTACTCATTCCGTCCTGAAGGATGACAACGCGTTCGTCACCAAGCCCCCTGATTACTGGTCGTCCGGGTGCAGATCCATTTGTTCGCTGATCAAAGCCAGGAAGGTTTGAAAGAGTTTGAGATAATGTAGAACCAAGATTTCTCCTTAGATCACTGCCAAAAACATTTTTGGAAGCATGTTCTAACCCAGAACCATTAAGTTGATCCTTTAATCCAACCACTTCAATAGACTGGGTACTCAAAACGGTTGAACTGAGTCGAATTTCAAGTTCCAAATCTTCACCTTCCACAATTACAGTTCTGGATTGGGTTCGGAATCCAATGCGATGAGCGGTTAGCGTGAACGTGCCTTTTGGAATATTCCGAATTTCAAACTTTCCATCCACATTGGTGGTGATGGTTCGGTTCAGCTCTTCTATGTGGAGATAAGCAAAAGGAACAGGTTCAGATGTTTCCACGTCTGTAACAGTTCCTGATATTGAAAAACTGTTATTCTGCCCCATAACCGACCTTGAGCCGGTTATTAGAGCTAGAAATAACAGAAATAAGGTTGTCTTCTTCACTTAATTAGAAGAAGTAATGGTTACAGAAACAGTGGCAGGACCGAATTCTGCTGATCCTACATGCAAAAGCTCAAAACTAAAGGAAGCTTCACCGGCGTTATTACCTGAAAGGGTAAAAAGGAATGGTTCACCACTATTTTCCTGACGGACTGAAATACTGCCGGTTCCATCGGTGGTTTCAAACCGAAGGCTGTGCTCATCTTTTTCTGGGGTGAATACATCTCCCTCCAGATCAAGAAATGCTACACGATATTGTATAGAAGCATTGGCACTGATAGATAAGCTGGCTGTAGTATTGTCATTCAGGTTTTTAGAGATGACTTGATCTGAGCCTTGATAAATGACAAATCCAACAGGTTCATGCTCATCCTCCTCCGAAGAGGTGGAGTTTGAACAAGCCGTTAGAATTCCGGCGAAAATAATGAAAGTTAATACAGCCTTTGCCGTTGATAAAAGATTTACTTTTTTCATGGATATAATGATTTAAATAAGTTGATAAAAAGAATAATTAGCCTGAAAAACAGGCAGGGAAATAAGTCTTATTTAAACCGTGGCTGGTGGGGCGCGGCCAAGAAGGGGAGTAAAAGGTTCATCAGAAATAAAAAATTCCGGTATTGAAATCAGGCTTTCCTGATACTCCAAAATATGAATAGATGAGCTTGGCTCTGTAACCGGAGTGTAGGTAACAATAGTACAAACGGGGCAAACCGGGTCGGTCTCAGCATAATGCTGTTCATTGGCATGATGCAGACATTCCAATCCTTCGCTATGGTAGTGAGCCATAGAAATAAGAGTTCCTGTAACTGCCAGAAACAGAAATGCAATAGATATGTAATTTCTAAATCTGCTCAAAAAGGTTTGCCGTATTATACTTGTAAGAATTTAACTCATAATATCATCAAAACAAGGCTAATTAGTATATATTCGTTCGTAACTATTACACAATTTAAAAACTACCCATATGGCCGAATTTATTGAAATAGCAAAAGAATGGTTTTTTAGTCTCGGAGACGATTATGGCGTGAATCCCATTATTTTTGGCAGCATCTATGTTGGGGCAATTCCATTCTTCACGTTGAGTATTGGATGGTTGGTTAGAAATTATCGCCAGAAAAAATCGATAGTTATACCTGCTTTGAGCTCTACGTTCTTTTTTATTTCAGCTTATCTTTATCTGATCATCGCAGGGGAGAATGTGCCATGGTGGGTGTACGGGGTGGTCGTGGTGATGATCGCATATGGGGCTTGGTCTACATATAATAAAGTTAAATACAGAATTGAAGAGGCAGATTCTGGCCTTCCTGAAACTGACTAAATATCTGTGATAGCGCTTTTCTAAGCCATATACATAATTACTTCATATTTATTTTGAATACTACCACTGTTCGGTCTTTAAGACCGGGTTGAAAGAGTTGGTATATCAGCCAGGCAAAAGACCTTGTTCTTAACTAAAAGTGCAGAGAGGTATTGTTATGGCTAATCCAGATAAATATGTATATCGCTTCGGTAGATTTAATACGGATGGAAACAGGAAAATGAAACATCTGTTGGGGGGAAAAGGAGCTAATCTTGCTGAAATGAGCAAAATAGGAATTCCGGTTCCCCCGGGTTTTACGATTTCAACAGAGGCGTGCAGAAGCACCATCAAAAACAGCATGAAGTGGCCTGAAGAACTTTTTGGTCAGGTGATGGAAGGTGTCAAACATATTGAAACAGAAATGGGTTTAAAGCTCGGGGACGATAAGAATCCTTTACTTATTTCGGTACGATCCGGAGCGGCCGTTTCTATGCCGGGAATGATGGATACCATCCTGAATTTGGGAATTAATGATAAAGTGGTTGAGGCTGTCATAAAGAAAACCGGAAACGAACGTTTTGCTTATGATAGCTATCGCCGGTTTATAGATATGTTTGGAGATGTGGTAATGGGAGTTGGCCACGATTACTTTGAAGAAGCTATCGGAAAGCTCAAAAAAGAAGTCGGGGTCGAAGATGATATCGAGCTAAATGCTTCTCATTTGCGTGAACTCACAGACAGATATAAAGCCATCTACCGAAAAGTGACAGGGCATATGTTTCCTGATGACCCGGTTGAGCAGTTGAAGTTTGCCATTAACGCGGTATTTAAATCATGGAATAGTGCAAGAGCTATCAAATATCGTCAAATCAGTAATATTCATGGGCTGATAGGTACGGCAGTGAATGTTCAGGCGATGGTATTCGGGAATATGGGCGAGAAAAGCGGAACCGGTGTTTGCTTCACCCGGAATCCATCTACCGGAGAGTCTAAACTGTACGGAGAGTTCTTGCTTGATGCACAAGGCGAAGACGTTGTTGCAGGCATCAGAACACCGAGCCATATTGCTGAACTTCAAAGCCGTAATCCTGCGATTTATAAAGAACTAGTGGGGTATACCCGAAAGCTGGAAGCCCATTATAAAAATATGCAGGATATCGAATTTACCATTCAGGATGGGAGCCTGTTTATCCTCCAAACAAGAAATGGAAAACGAACGGGAGCGGCCGCTGTTAAAGTTGCCGTTGATTTGGTGAATGAGGGAGTTCTCACTAAAAATGAAGCCATTCGTGATTTGGTAGATCCGGGTCACATAGAACAGCTTCTGCACCCACAATTCAAGGAAGATGCTTTAAATGGTAGTAAAGTATTGGGAACCGGACTTCCGGCTTCACCTGGAGCAGCTGTTGGTAAGGTAGTTTTTGACTCGAAGAAAGCGGAAGAAGCGGCTAAAGAAGGAGAAACAGTTATCCTTGTACGCATTGAGACAAGCCCTGAAGATGTAGGAGGGATGTCATCAGCTGAAGGCATTCTTACCTCACGTGGCGGTATGACCAGTCACGCTGCTGTAGTAGCCCGGGGCTGGGGTAAACCTTGTGTAGCTGGTTGCAGTGATATTGTGATTAATTACAAAACCAAGTCATTCACTAACGGAGAAATCACGGTTAAAGAAGGCGACTGGATTTCACTTAATGGAAATACAGGTAAAGTGATTCTGGGTAAAAAAGAACTGTCCAAGCCCGAATTCAGTAAAGAGTACCGGGTATTTATGGATTGGGTAAGCGACATCGAGGTGATGAAAGTGAGAACAAACGCTGAAACACCTGAAGATGCCGAGCTTGCTCGCTCCTATGGAGCCAAAGGAATAGGCCTTGCCAGGACAGAACATATGTTCTTTAAGCCGGGAAGGGTTAATTTCATGCGTAAGATGATCATTGCCAATACCAAAGAAGAAAGGGTCGTGGCATTGAATAACCTCCTTCCTTTCCAGAAACAGGACTTCATCGAGATCTTTGAAGCGATGGAAGGCCTCCCTGTTACCATACGCTTGCTCGATCCACCACTGCATGAGTTCCTCCCACAGGAAAAAGACGAGATCGAAAAGGTAGCCAGTGAACTTGGAGTTACCACTGATATTCTCGAGAACAAAGTGAATCAGCTGAAAGAATTCAATCCTATGCTGGGCCACCGGGGATGCAGGCTGGGTATTACCTATCCTGAGATAACCGAAATGCAAACCAAAGCCATCATAGAAGCCGCACTTGAGTTGGTGAAAGAAGGAAAGACAGTTCTTCCGGAAATCATGATTCCGCTGGTGGGAAGCGTGGAAGAATTCGAACACCAGCGGGCATTAGTAGACAAAACAGCCCGCGAAATATTAGCAGAACATGGTGAAAAACTTGACTATAAAATTGGCACCATGATTGAAATTCCCCGGGCTGCAATTCTGGCTGATCAAATCGCAGAAAAAGCCGATTTCTTCTCATTTGGGACCAATGATCTCACGCAGCTGACGTATGGATTCAGCCGGGACGACGCCGTTAAGTTCCTTCCAACTTATATCGAAAGGGGAATCCTGAAGCAAGATCCGTTTCAGGTGCTGGATGAAGAAGGCGTTGGTCAGTTTGTGCAAGCAGGAACCCGCCTTGGCCGGATGGTAAATGAAAACCTGAAAGTCGGAATTTGTGGTGAGCATGGCGGCGACCCTGAGAGTATCAACTTTGCATACAACACGGGCTTGGATTATGTGTCCTGTTCTCCATTCCGCGTACCGGTAGCGCATTTGGCTTCGGCACAGGCTGTGCTTCGTAAAGACAGGGAAGAGAATACTGATGAAGACGAGAAGGTGAATTCATTATTAGCCTGATAACAAGCAAACAGATAATCCAGTCATAGATCATTGATCTTCAATGCTTACTTTCGGAGTCGAAAAAGTTATTGAAATGAAGTAAGCTCACAGATGGTTGAGTCATCACTATCTAAAAAGGAGACATTGATTTATGGCTGGATATGATTTTGATATGATCGTGATTGGAGGTGGAGCTGCAGGCTTAACGGCTTCGGGAATCGCGGCTAATTTCGGGGCTAAAACCATGATGATAGAAGCGGATCGTCTGGGTGGTGATTGCACGTGGACCGGCTGTATTCCGTCCAAGACCCTTCTCAAAGCCGGGAAAGTAGCTCGTCAAATCAAAGATGCCGGCAAATATGGGCTGATTGACGGTGAGCCAAAGGTCGACTTCAAGAAAGTGATGCAGCATGTAGATGAGGTGCGAAAAGAAGTTTATCACGATGCCGACCGCCCGGAGATTTTTGAAGACATGGGTATTGAAGTGGTTTCAGGAAAAGCTTCCTTCAAAGATTCTCATACAGTAGATATTGAACTCAATGAGGGCGGAGTCCGTACCGTATCATCCAAATACTTTATTATAGCTACCGGAGCCAAAGCATTTGTCCCACCCATCGCCAGACTCGAAAGTGTTGACTACCTCACTAATGAAAGTCTTTTTGAGATTAGTGATTTGCCCAAAGAGTTATTGATTATAGGCGGCGGACCGATTGGTACGGAGATGTCTCAGGCTTTTGTAAACCTTGGCTCTGAGGTTACGGTAATTGATATGGCTGATCGCATTTTAGCTAATGATGATCCGGAGTTGGTCAGTATTCTTCAGGGTGAATTATCAAAGCAGGGAGTAAAGTATGAATTGGGAGCTTCTGTAGAGAAAGCAGAACAGGAGGGAAATCGCATTAAAGTGCATGTGCAAGTTAACGGGGCAAGTAAAGTAATTGAAGGTGATGCGCTATTGATGGCTACCGGACGAAGGGCGAATACTTCGACATTGAATCTGGAAGCAGCCGGGGTTAACACAGAAAAAGGAAATATAATTATTAATGAATCCTGCCGAACCAATCAGTCTCATATTTATGCAGCGGGAGATGTTACCGGCCGTTATCAATTCACCCACATGAGTGAACATATGGCCAAAATTGCTGCTACTAAAGCATTGCTTAAAGTGGTTCCCATGAAGATTGAAAAGGATCTGGTTCCTTGGGTTACTTTTACTGATCCGGAATTGGCTCATGTTGGAAAAACCGAAAAACAGCTAAAAGAAGAAGGAGAAAAATACGAAGTATATCGTTTCCCTTATTCCAAAATTGACCGGGCGCTTGCAGAAAATGAAGCTACAGGATTGGTCAAAATATTTGCGAAGAAGTTATCCGGGAAGATACTGGGAGCAACCGTAGTGGGAGCCCATGCGGGAGAGTTTATATCCGAATATGCGGTTGCTATGAAGAACGGAGTTTCACTTCGTGGAATCGCCGATACCATTCATCCTTATCCAAGCTGGGGACTGGGAGCCCGTCGCGCGGCTGATCAATGGTATATCAAAAACCAAAGCGAATGGTCGGTTAAGCTGATAAAAACCATTTTTGGCTATCGCGGAGAAGTACCGGATTTCAGCGATCCGGACCGGGTGGTATAGCGGTTTTTAGTTCCACCGCATACCGTTGTAAAGAGTCTAAAGTCCTTGAATTTGATCCGTATCAAAATCCTGAATGTTTGAATCGTATGGTTTTTCATTGGTTTCAATGGTAAATCGCAAATATTCAGTACTTCGCGGGAAGGAGGTCAAAACTGCAGAAAAAGAGCCAGTTTCGCCTGCTTTGAGCTCAGCATAATCTCCTGCATCCATTTGTGAAATCCCTAATTCGCCGGTTTCTCCATTTTCATTAATGGGATAAAATGTTACAAACAAATCATAGAGATTTCTTTGATTTGGGTTGGTGACATTAAAGTCACATGAAACAATACTATTCATTAAATATTTACAGGAGATGCTATTTACATCTATGGCTAAAGTCTCATCGATTTTTGAATAATCGTAATATTGATTTTCTGAGGGTGCTGCTTCAACTGCCATTGCTTCCGGTTCAGATGCTTGAACATTGTTTTCTTCTTGTTTTTTACTGCCACAAGCGGTAGTGAAAGCAAGTAAAATTACTAATAATGTATATTTCATAATGTTGAGTATTTATGTCAGTTAAAATTATTGTTTAGGAGAACCACTCTGAATCTCTTCCAGCTTACTCATCGCCCTATCTTTTAAATTGTTAAACTGATCTTCGGGAATATGCCCAGCCGTGAATTGGTGATAGAGCCAAACGATATAGGTTGCCATCACATCTTCGTAGCAGTAATGTTCAATTAAGTCGAGTTGCCCCCGCTGAAACATGGCCAGCACTTCGTTACCTTCTCCGGTTTGTTTGAAGGGAATGCCAATCAGCTGTCCCAGATGTTTAAGCTTGGGCCAGGAACTTGCACCGTAGTTACTGAATTCATCAACAAGGTCAATATTGTGGCGACTGTAGCGATAGCGGATGTCATAATCATGCATACGAACCGGCATTTGGAGCCCATGTTTCATAGCACGATAGGTGAGAACCGGAATATCAAAGCCTTTACCGTTATGATGAATAAGTCCAAAATCCTTGTAGGTGCCTATGGCATCAAAAATCTGTTTAAGGCCTTCTTTTTCGTCCTCACCGCTCCAGGCAAGTTTCTGTTTTGGCCCACCGGTGTTTTCAATCCAAAGCCCAACCCAGGAAACCATTCGGTGATACATGGGAGGAAGGAACCCGGAAGCATTGCGGGCGAGTTCTTCGCTGGCTTTTTCCAGCAAGAGCTCCTGGTCAGAATCCGGGTCATTAAGTACCCGGCGAATGAAATCAAAATCCGGAATAGTCTCTACATCAAAAATGAAAAACATAATATTAGATTTAGTGATATTGGCAAGAAACGCGGATAACACAGATAATCACTGAAGGATAATAACACAAATCCGTAACGATCTGCCAAATCAGCATCATCCGTGTTCTATTCTCAATTGTTAAAGTGTAAGTTCCCCGACCAGCGATTGCTGGAAACGCTCCTCAATATCGCTTTTGGAATCGTAATGTGCTAATAAAAACATGAGTTTGGTTACAGCAGCTTCCAGGGTAAGGTCATTTCCGCTGACGGCTCCATGTTTTAAGGCGGCTCTTCCTGCTGAATATTGGGTGAGATCAACCGAGTCATAATCGGCCTGGGAAACAATAGCTACAATCACATCCTGTTTACGACATTTATCAAGGAAAGGCAGGAGACTCTTTTCACCCTTCACGCAAAAATTACCGCTCCCGAACGCTCTGAGAATAACTGCTCTGACTTTCTCCAGCTTCAGGTCCATCAGCAGCTCAGGGTTGAGATTGGGGTGAGCCGTAAGCACAAAAACCTCATCAGAATATTTAGCCGCGTTCTCAAAATCACCGTTTCCGAATTGATCCTGAACCAAGGCTTCAATCTGAATGCCGATATCAGCGAGAGGGGAGAAGTTGGGGGAGCCAAAGGCATCAAAATCACCAATGCTGAGTTTGGTAGCCCGGTTTCCCCGATAAAGCGCATCGTTGAAACAAATCCCGACTTCCTTAAAATCCATCGTAGCCAATTCGATCGCGTTTACGAGATTCCGTCGAGCATCACTGCGGATGGTGCTCATTGGCAATTGGGAGCCCGTGAATATTACGGGTTTGTCCAGATTTTTCAGTCCAAAACTAAGAGCGGATGCAGAATAGGCCATGGTGTCGGTTCCATGGAGAATCACAAAACCATCAAATTCGGCATACTTCTCTTCAATACAGCCGGTCAGCTTTATCCAGTGCCAGGCGTTAAGATCAGAACTGTCTTCAAAGAAAAGAGGATAAGTGACGATCTCAGCAATTTCATTTAGCTCAGGAATTTCTTCATACAGTACTTTCGACCATCTCTCCGGATCCAGTTCAACACCCGCACCTTTTGCGTTCATGGCAATGGTTCCCCCGGTCTGTATTAATAAAATCTTTTTCATGTTGATTTATTCGTGACTCCGTTTATTTTTGATCTTCACATTCTGTTCAAAAAGAATGGGTACTGTTCATTGAATTTTTGGCGCAAAAGTTGGTCGCGCTTTTTGACAAGTTAATCTGCTATCAACAAACATAGCAGAAATTTCGCCATTAAAGCACCGAAGCACTAAAAGTAATTAATTATTTCGTGTTTTAGAGATTTTGTGGCAGTTGATAAAAGAGAAAAAAAGGAGACACCATGAAAGTATATAATCCTACCCGTATCCGTAATGTTGTTCTGCTGGGGCATTCAGGCTCCGGAAAAACAACGTTGGCCGAAACGATGCTTTTCGAAGCCGGAGCCATTAACCGACGAGGATCGGTCGAAGAAAAAAATACCGTTTCCGATTACCACAACCTGGAGAAGGAAAAGCAAAAATCAATTTTTTCATCTTTCATGAACCTGGATTGGCGGGGGCATAAAATTAATCTCATCGATACGCCGGGAACATCCGACTACATTGGGGAAGTAGCAGGCGCTGTCCGAATTGCTGATACCGCTATTTTTGTATTGAACTCTGAACAAGGCGTGGAAACAGCTACCGATTCACTCTGGAAATATGTGCAAAAGTATAGTGTGCCGTCTATGTTTGTAGTGAATAAACCGGATACGGATCAGTCTGATTTCTGGAAAACCGTTGATGAAGCCAAAGAACATTTTGGACGTCAGGTAACTGTGGTTCAGTATCCATTCAGCGAAGGACCCGACTTTCATGCCATTATTGATGTGCTTCGCATGACGATGTATGAATTCCTGGAGAAGGGAGGAAAGCCTGATAAACTTCCTATTCCCGAATCACAACAGGCACGGGCCCAGCAGTTACACCAGGAATTAGTGGAAACCATCGCTGAGAATGATGAAACCCTGATGGACATCTATTTTGAACAGGGGGAGCTGGACGAAGAACAAATGCAGAAAGGATTGCATATTTCGTTGGTAAACGGTCAGATTTATCCGTTGTTCGTGAGTTGTGCAGCCAAAAATATGGGAACCGGACGGGTAATGGGATTTCTGGATGATGTGGCTCCGAATCCTCTGGAAGGAAATCCGCCTAAAACCGAAGACGGAGAAGTGTTTGAACTTGATCCGGACGGCAAACCCGTGATGTTTTTATTTAAAACCCATTCTGAATCTCATGTAGGGGATTTGATCTATTTTAAGACCTATGGCGGTTCCATCCGGCCGGGAATGGATTTGATCAATAGCTCGAATAATTCTTCGGTTCGCTTGGGGAGTTTGTTTCTAACAGAAGGCCATAAGCGCATCGAGATCAATGAAATTCAAACCGGAGATATCGGTGCCGTAGTGAAGCTGAAAGATGGGGAGGTTAACGACACGCTTCATGAAAAAGGACACGATATCAAACTTCAGGGCATTGAATTCCCTCCAACGACTATCCGCACGGCTGTTAAACTCAGGAAAGAAGGTGAGGAAGATAAGCTTGGACATGCCTTGCATCAGATACATCGGGAAGATCCTTCGGTGGTTATTGAACATAGTCAGGAATTGCGGCAGGTTATCATTCATGGTCAGGGGGAAGAGCATTTGGCAGTGATAGAGGATCAGCTGAAAAACAGGTTCAAGCTGGATGTCGAGTTCATCACTCCTAAAATTCCTTACCGGGAAACGATTACCAAAGGAGTACGATCTCATTACAAACACAAAAAACAATCAGGCGGAGCTGGTCAGTTTGCCGAAGTTCATCTTTTGATAGAGCCTTATACAGAAGGTATGTCGCCACCGGATGACCTGAAGGTTCGGGATGTGCAGGTGCATGAACTGGACTGGGGTGGTAAACTGGTGTTCCAGAATTGTATTGTGGGTGGTGTGATTGACAACCGCTTTATGCCTGCAATTCTTAAAGGAGTAATGGAGAAAATGGAGAACGGCCCGATGAGCGGTTGCCGTGCCCGTGATATCCGGGTTTCTGTTTTTGATGGTTCGATGCACTCGGTGGATTCCAACGAAGCGGCTTTCAAAACAGCAGCACGAATGGCATTCCGGGATGGTTTTATGCAAGCCAATCCTCAGCTAATGGAGCCTGTTTATGAAATCGAAGTTACCGTTCCTTCTGACTTTATGGGAGATGTGATGAGCGATCTGAGTACCCGGCGCGGGCAAATCCAAGGCATGGATGGCGAAGGTTCTATTCAGAAAATCAAAGCCCATGTGCCACTGGAAGAACTGGACCATTATTCAACCCGACTGAAGTCTATGACTCAGGGCAGTGCAACTTACACGCGTGCGTTCTCACATTATGCACAAGTTCCGCATGATGTCCAAAAACGCGTGGTTGATCAGAACCTGGAACTTCAGGAAGCGTAGGAACACTGAACAAGGAACATCGAAAGTAGAAAGCCAGATCTTTGTAAAAGCAGGGATCTGGCTTTTTTAATGATGTCCAGCTGTAGGTGGAGTATCTTTCTTCAGCTTCATTTCACCGACAATAATCAGGCTTGCGAGTGCTGTCCATAGAATAGTTGGCACTACAAGCAGAGCTGAAAAGATGGATTCGGGATAGATTACATAAGTTGTATAGCCGGCAAACAGTATGACGATCATATTTCCGGCAAGGCCAAGCCAGGAAACCGAAATGCCTGTTACTTTTGACAGCCCGATGGTATAGTAGGCGTAGGCTGCACAGATAAAGGCAAGTATAAAAAGTGGCCATTGCAGTTCGTCGTGCCCAATTTGAAGCAGGTGATGACGGGATAATGCCAACATTGCAAAGAGTACAAACCAAATGATAGGTATCACAAATCCGGGTGGCTGATACCAGAGTTTTGGTTTTGAATCCCGTTCAAATTCAATTCCAAGGAATGATGCTGGAATATTTAAACCAACAAGAATAGCATAAAAAAGAAAAATGCTTACCAAGATTGACCAATCCATGGGTACCCCCATTTTTAGTTTCGGGTAAAGACTGTCAGTAATGTAATTGATTCCTTTTAAATAGGGAAATGATTGAACATCAGGTAATCTATTCGCCGACTGGATCTTGCGAATTCAAGTTTATGTATTCAACAAACCTTCGAGGGAGTGCAAAAGGCCGTTCTTGAGGAACAGGAGGGAAGCGGGGGGCAACTTCGGTTTTGGGCCGTGTAGGACGACGCTCAGGATTCCAGGCAAAACCATCGAGTCGGCGATCAGCCAGTCCTGGAAACTCTTCAAAGAAATACCCATCGTTCTTACCGGCAACCACCCGTTTCAAATCTCCATTGCTAAAATACATAATGGTTTGCGGGGATGAGTATTCAACAGCTCCATCTGGATCGCCGTCTTCATTTTGAGTGTGATATAGAACCTGGCTTTTCGGATAGATTTTGATGCGTGAGATACTCCCATCGGTAAAATCAGCAATCAGCGTATCGCCCTTAATCTGATGAAGTCGGCCGGTGGCACTGTCTTCCTGAACAGCTATAGTTTTATGGAAAGATTTAAGCTCCCGGACTTCACTGCTGTCCATCTGAACGGCGATATAAGGGCCGGTAAGCTGAATATTATCATGCCACGCAATGGGGTTGGAAATCAGTTCAAAGATTTCTGTAGATGAATCATAAAAGAGAGTATCTGAAACAGAAGAAAATTTAGGCGACCACACCCTGACATTTTTGTAGCCCCGAATAAGGGAAGTTGAATCCTGATCCAGAAGCAAAAGCTGATTGGCATTGATGTGTGTTGTATCGGTGGTATCGGCACTTACCCTTCGCAAATAACCGTTCCCATTCACGAAACGACGCCCGGTAGAATCAGCCTCCAGATAATCCCCGGTTAGAGTGCCATTGTTGGTACTATCAACTACAAAAACATTATCGTAAAGCTGCAGGTATTTGGAGGTTCGGTTGATGAATAAACTGTCGCCTTCAGCATATTGGGCAGAGTCGGAAAGCTGTACATTTCCTCGGAAAATAGCACTGTCCTGATTTTGGAAATAAGTTCCTCTTTCTGCTATGAGTGTGCCATCCTGATCTTCCAGCCTAATTCCGCTGTCGAAGTAGGCCACTTTAGTGAAGAAGTTATAGTCTACCCGTTTCCCAAAAAGAGTAGTGCTGTCCTGTTGAATTATGACCCGGCCTCTGAGCAGGCTCAGATCTCTGTTCGTGTAATAATAAAGGGTGTCACTCCAGATCGTTTCATCAGGGGTTTCAATCTGAATATTCCCAAAAGCTCTTATTTCACTTCGGTTGATAAAACGCCACGCACTATCACAAACCATTTCGATGTTTCCGGTAGTAAGACGCGCATTATATAGTTTCTGAACCTGCTCTCCATCTAAAGTTGCTCCCACGGCACGGCTAAATGACTCGATATTAACAACGCTTTGGGCTGTCCCTGAAAATGGCTTGATGAAAAGCACAATCAGCAGTAATGCAAATCCGGCAGATTTAAATGAGCTAAGAAATCTATTCATAAACCGAATATACAATTACGATGAATTAGTTTATAACTAATCAATGACTGCACGTCCACCGCCTTCATTCAATGTGTAATTGGTGAGATCAGAATTACCAAAGAAACCCTGAGCGGCAATACTATCAGGCGGGGAGATGAAAATCACAAACTCAGGAGTACTTACCCGATCTTTCTCGCGTTCCCATTTCAGATATTCAGACCGGAGTTTTTTGCCTTCCGGGGCGTTAACACGAACATTTCCGAACATCTCAAAAGCAGCTTTATCAGGAAGGTGAATAGCACTGTCGGTGTACACAAATGTATCAGGTTCGCCTTCTGTATCAAAAATTTCAATGTAAACCGGTCCGGAGATTTTAGTGATGTTTTGGTTCTCATTTTTAATAGAAGATGCATAGCTGCCTGACAGCTTCAGCGTGAGTTTACCATCTTCCATGATCTCCATGTTGATACCCCAGCTTTCGGTAGTGGTAAACAGAGAGTCACTTAAAGCTTCCTGTACCTGTTTATTTTCATATTCGGTAAGCTCACCACAGCCGAAGCCAATAAACAGCAAAATGGAAAATATCAGAGGGTATTTAAGCATCATATGCTGATAACGGTTTAGCCGTCGGTTGTATTCTTAAAGCTGTTCGCTTAAAAAGTTACAGGGTTCCAAAATACCGGTCACCGGCATCGCCAAGGCCGGGAACAATAAATGCATTTTCATTCAGCTTCTCGTCAATAGCAGCTGTAATGATGGGTACATCGGGGTGATCATCTTGCAGGCGTTTAATACCTTCCGGAGCAGCTATCAGGGAAACGAACCGGATATTATCCGCTCCATTCTCTTTAAGAAACTTGATGGCATGAGATCCGCTACCGCCGGTGGCTAGCATGGGGTCAACAACGAGTGTGTAAGCACCTGTTAAGCCTCCGGGAAAATTATGATAATAGTTAACCGGCTCATGACTTTCTTCATCACGATAAACCCCAATATGGCCTACTTTAGCATCGGGCATAAAACTGATGATACCATCCACCAGGCTTAGTCCCGCCCGGAGAATAGGTATCACAAAAACTTCAGCAGCCGGCTTGTAACCGGTTGTTTTTTGAATGGGTGTTTCAACTTCATACTCCTGAAGTGGCAGATCAACGAGAGCTTCAGCAGCGAGAATGGTTCCAATTGTACCCATAGCCCGCCGGAAGGGAGCGGTTTCTGTTCTTTTATCCCGAAGGATACTCAGATACCGCTTTACAACCGGATGATCTATTTCAGTTACAGGTCGATTCATAATTAAATTTCGCCTTTTGCTTCGAGCTCGTCCATTTTGTTGAAATATTTCTTACTGGCTACAGCAACAGAGCCTGAAAGGGCAAATAATGCGATGATATTTGGGAATGTCATCAATCCAAGTGCGATATCCCCAATAGCCCAAACCGTGGCAAGCGGGAATATAGCCCCAAGGAAGTGCATCCCGAGGTAAACTACTTTGTAGTAAATAATGGACCTATCACCTGCCAGATACTGAATAGAACGGTCACCATAGTAACTCCAGCTGATTGCTGTAGAGACTCCGAAAAGAAGCACACAGATGGTTACGATATAATCTCCATACGGGAAAATAGGAGCGAGACCTTTTTTAAATCCAAGGGAAGTTAGCGGAGCTCCGTTTTCAATAATATTGGTATAGATTGTGGCTACTTGTTCGCCGGCTTCATTTGTGAATACCCCAACACCATCTACCATTTCAAGGGTACCGGAAAATGTAGTATTCTGAGCTTCATCAATGAAAAACTTACCGGTAGGGAAGTCATTTCTTTCAACAGTACCATTAATTGGTTCACCATCTTCAATAATCAGCATATTGCTTCCGTCAGTGATTTCAACAGCATTATTACTGTTGCCAGGCTCATAAACCATGTTGTGGCGTTGTTCCCAAACTCCGGTACTTACAATTACAAGGCCGGTCATTGTACAAACAACAATGGTATCAATAAAAGGTTCGAGCAGTGCTACTACCCCTTCACGTACAGGCTCTTCTGTTTTTGCTGCACCGTGGGCAATGGGGGCTGACCCCTGTCCGGCTTCATTAGAAAATAAACCCCGTTTAATACCCCAAACCAGAGTGGTCAGGAATAATCCTGAACCCACACCAAAGAGTCCGGCTTCAGGAGTAAAAGCAGAAGTAATAATGGTTCCGAAAGCAGGAATCACATCATCAGCGTTGATGGCAAGAATAATAAGCGCTCCTAACACATAGATAAGAGCCATAACCGGCATCAGGCGAGCAGTAACCTGGCCAATTCGCTTGATACCACCTACAATTACAATTCCCACAAAAGTGGCGGTAAACAGACCAGATGCCCAGCTTGGGATTTGGAAAGTACTGTACATGGTATCGGCAACGGTGTTCGCCTGAACAGCATTACCGGTCAGGAAAGAACAAATAACGGCCATTGCAGCAAAAAAGACGGCCAGCCATTTCCAGTTGGAGCCGAGTCCTTTTTCGATGTAATACATTGGTCCACCGGATACAGAACCATCGGCGTTTTGAATACGATATTTAACCGCAAGTGTACACTCGGTGTATTTGATGGCCATCCCGAAAAAGGCTGTAACCCACATCCAGAAAAGAGCTCCGGGCCCACCATAGTGGATAGCGATGGCTACACCTGCAATATTACCGATTCCAACGGTAGCAGAAAGCGCAGTTGTCAGAGCCTGGAAGTGATTGACGTCTCCGGTGTCATCAGGGTTGTCATAGGTTCCCATAACAGATTTTACACCGTGAGCAAAACGTCTGATCTGTACAAAGCCAAGGCGAAGAGTGATAAAGATTCCGAATCCCAAAAGTACCACAACCATGAGTGGGAATTGTTCCGGGGTAGACCAAACCAGATTATTCAGCCAGTTTACAATTTGTTCAAATACTTCCATGAATAAAATATTATAGGTTAAGAATGTTATACGAGGGCAGGCTGAAAGTAAAAAACATTTGGGAATATTAAAGGATTAACATTTGCAAAAGCAATGTGAGTAGTTTCAGCTTATATAAGTAATATGTTGAGAAAGTAAACGGAAGCTTGAATTGCGGTGTTGACTTTTAGTGAAGAAAGAATAGAATGTAAAACAATGAAAGCCAACTTTGTAATTTCTTCAATCTTGTGAACGATTTTTCGGAAGCTTTGTTTTCATTATAGTATTTTTTAAGAAACTATAGACAAACTTATAAACAACCTTTTAGATTATGACTAAAGCAGATATTGTAGATGTAATTTCTTCATCTGTAGGTTTAACAAAAGTTGAAACTGAAGCTGTTGTTAACGGTTTTATGGAAACTGTTATTGACGCTATGAAGAGAGGGGAGAACATTGAGCTTAGAGGATTTGGCAGTTTTAAAGTTGTTAAACGAGCTCAAAGAGTAGCCCGTAATCCAAAAACAAACGAAGAAGTGATTGTGCCGGAGCAGTTTGCACCTGTGCTTAAAATGTCTAAAGATTTTAAAGAAGCAGTGAATGAAGCACATATGGTTGAAAATTGATTTAGAAAACCTGATAAAACTTCTTATTTTCAAAGCTGTTCGAACAACAGTAATTTCTATAAAACACATGTAGGTGAGTATTTATGCCAAGCGGTAAAAAAAGAAAGCGCGCGAAAATAGCTAAGCATAAGCGTAAAAAACGTCTGAGAAAAAACAGACACAAGAAGAAAAAGTAAGATTTTATAAGGCTCCGATTTGGGGCCTTTTTTATTTACAGGATTTGCAACTCAAGCCGGATAAGATTTCTTATCCGGCTTTTCTTTTTTTGGGAAGATGAGCTTTACATGCACACAAAGTTTATTAGAAGTCTTTAATGTTTGTCCGCGGAGGGGATTATATCCCCGAATAGTGTTTTTTTAAGAAAGGGGTTAAGAAATAGAAACAATTTAATAACAGAGATTGTCTTTCTTGCTTCACATTTTAAATCGCTCTTTAAAATAACGAAGGGTACAAATAGCAATCACAATACAAAAAAGACTATTTATGAAGAAGATTACTACGTTCCTTTTTTCGCTTTTAATGCTTTTAAGTTTCTCTTTGGGGGTACAGGGGCAAATTATTTCACAGTATATAGAAACGAGTTCAGGTACTACTCCTAAGGGAATTGAAATCTGGAATAATACCAGTTCTACATTAGATTTTTCAGTTGATAACCTTGTGATAAAAAAAGGTACCAATGGAGATCCTTTAGAAGAGGATTATACAGTTTCTTCTGGGACACTGGCTCCTGGTGATGTGATGGTGATTGGGACTTCTGACATAGAAACATATTTAACAAATGAAGGATTAACCTCTATACTTTTTGAAGAGAAAAGCTTCACTTTTAATGGTGATGATGCTCTTTCTGTAGAGTATGGCGGGGTAGAGACAGATGTATTTGGTGATCCTGGTACAGGTGACCCTGGTTCGGGATGGAGTGGTAATGGAGTACAAACATATAATCAGAATATTGAATTGAATGAAGGTATAACAACTGGATCTACGGGATTTACTGATCCAAGTACAAGGTTCTCACAAGTAGCCGGAGGTACAGATTTAACAGGATTCGGAATTGCTCCTCCTTCAGGCGATGCAGCAACAAAATTAGTTATTACTACCATTAATAATGGAGATTCACCAACTGAAGTAACTGGTTTTAGCGTTACTGTACAGGCTCAAGATTCGGATGATAATCCTGCAAACGTAGATTCTGAGACGGATATTACACTGACTCTGGCAACAGGAACTGGTAGTTTAGGAGATACTGTTACTGGAGTAATGGCAAATGGCTCTAATACAGTGACAATATCAGGAGTAACCTATGATGAAGCTGAAAGCGGAGTGTCTATAACGGCTTCTGATGATGCTTCTGGATTAACCTCTGGAACAAGTTCTGCTTTTGAGGTTCTTGCAGCTCCGACTAAACTCGTGATAAAAAATTTTCCTTCTTCTGGTGCTGTAGATGCAGCTATTAGTTCATTTACTGTAGAAGTTCAAAGAGAAGACAATTCGGTTGATGAAAATAGTTCAGCTTCTGTTGCCATTAGCAAAGCAAGTGGCTCAGGAGCACTTTCTGCTACCACTCCTGTTACAGCTGTAAATGGGATTGCAACTTTTAGTGATGTCGAGTTTGATGCTGTCGATGATTATACAGTTTCAGTTACTTCAACAGGTTTGACAGGGGCAACATCGGGTGCAATTTCTATTGAGAATATTGTGAATCCTTCAAATGGCAGTGTTTTTATTACTGAAGTATCAGATGCGGCTTCTGACTTCAATTCAGAATTTATTGAACTATATAATACTGGTCCGGACCCGGTTGATCTTACTTCAAGTAATCTTATAAGATATTCTTCTGATGGTGTAAGCAGCGAATATACTTTTGATATTGGCAGTGATGGATCAGGTTCAGCCATCATTCCAGGCAATGGGTTTTTAATTATAACCAGGGGGGCTACTGAAGCTGAATTTGAAACCGAATGGGGGACAATTATTTCTGGAGTAAATTATAATGAAGGTAATACAAATTTGTTCTTTGGTACAGGAAGAAGATGGGTGCTTGAATACAATAGTACGAACATAGACTCAACAACTATTTCGGTTGGAGATGGAACCCGACATTTTCAATTTCCATTAGGCAGCCAGGCTTTTGTGGAAGGTGAAAGATCAGAAGCCACTCCCGGGGAGTTGGATGGCAGCATCGAAATCTCAGGCAACGCCGGGTGGCGCATGCTTTCTCTGCCTATTGAAGACGGAACCGTAGCAGATGTCTCTGACGATGCTGCCGTTCAGGGAATTACAGGAGGAGCTGACACTGGCGATGATGCTAACTTTTACATCAATA
This sequence comes from Gracilimonas sp., assembly GCF_040218225.1. Lineage (NCBI taxonomy): Bacteria > Pseudomonadati > Balneolota > Balneolia > Balneolales > Balneolaceae > Gracilimonas > Gracilimonas sp. The sequence continues at coordinate 214,236 of NZ_JAVJQO010000002.1, read as the reverse complement.
CCGCATCCGATGGTACTGCCCAGAATGGATATACTACCCCAACAAATGTTACGACACCCTGGGGCGACGGATTGGGTTTCATTATGTACTTCTTCGACAATAGTTCAAATGGAAGTTCAGAACTGCCTATCACTTTGGATGCTTCCGGAACCGAGCCTTCCGGAGATGTGGATGTTACCCTTTCTGATACCTGGACATTGGTTGGAAACCCATTTGCCAGTAACTTTGCACTTGATCAGCTAACAGGAAATGATTCAGGTCAGGGTGTAAATGATGGACTGATAAGTCCGGCGAGTTTCTGGGATGACGGAGTGGCTACTGATGGCAGTGGAAGCTGGATAACTGAAAACTTCGGCTCTGCTAACGGAGAAGTGATAAGCACTTGGCAGGGATTCTTTATTCAGAGAAACAGCAGTTCTACTACTCAGTTAACTTTCCCTGAGGCTGGTAAAACTTCAGATGCCGCCACGGCTTCTTATTTCTCTAAAGAAAAGCCACAAGAGTTCAGAGAAATTGAATTGTTATTGGAAGCGCCGAATAATCAGGTTGACCGATCCGGGAAATTATATTTTTCTGATCAGTCTGCAGAAGGTCGTGATGGTTTTGATGGAGGTAAACTTACACCTCTAAACGGATCACCATTTATCTCATTCGTAAACGATTTCGGTAAAGGCAATGAATTATTGGTACAGGATGCTCGGTCACTAAATCCGGAAACAGAACAAACCTATGAACTTGTTTTAAGTGATGCAGGAGTTAGTGGCACGTATACACTAAGCTGGCCAGAGATGACCAATATCCCCGATGACTGGTCATTTACGCTAACGGACTTTGAAACCGGAAATACTAAAAATATGATTCCGGGTAGTACCTATGAATTTGATGTGGATGCAGTACAGAAAGTACGGGCAACCAGTGTTCTGAATCCCGCTGCTGTGGAAGCTTCAGCTGAGCAAGCAACACCAAGGTTTGGCATTGCACTTTCAACTAACACAACGACGGGCAATGAGCCCGATGCCACTCCGGAAAGCTTTGCTCTGGAACAGAATTATCCAAATCCATTTAATCCGACTACACAAATTCAGTACAGTGTGACTGAGGCCGGGCTGGTGTCATTGACCATCTATAATTTGATGGGACAAAAAGTAGCAACGCTTGTTGGTGAAAATAAGTCGGCAGGTACATACCGTGTAAACTGGAATGCAGCTAATAATGCCAGTGGTATTTATTACTACCGCTTGCAGGCTGGCAATCAGGTATTGACCCGACAAATGACATTAATTAAATAAGAAATTTAGATCTGAAAGCTGATAGCTTTTTAAAAAATAAAGACTATGAAAACACTGATTTATATTATTATTGCACTCGCGTTCATCCTGTTACTTTCAACAATTGCAGTGGCTCAGCCGGGCTTGCCATCGGCTCCATCTCAGGCTCCTATTGATGGGGGATTAAGCTTGCTTGCAGCGGCTGGCGGAGGATATGCCATCAAAAAGTTACGGGATCGGAAAAAAGCAAAAGATGCTGAAATGAATGACATTGATTTATAACAGCATTGATAAGTTATTGTTCACTGAATGGTACCTGATTAATAAACTCAGGTACCATTTTTTAATTTGATTCAGGTGTCTTTTTGATCAGCAAAAAATTTAATCTCCTATTTATCACCCTGTTTTTTTGTGGATTTCATTCACTTCTTAAAGCACAAACTGAAGATATACTTCCAGATGAGTATGGTTCAGAACTTATTTCATCAATAAAAGAGGATTACTATCCCACCACCATCAAAAGCTACAACACTGCCAGAGATTCTATGTTTATCTCGCTGGATGTGACTTCAAGTGGGAAAATCTATTGTGTATATACCGGGCTTGAGGTAACGGCAGATGGCTCCAGAACTCCCGGTTCATCCGGTTCGGAATTCAACACCGAGCATGTATGGCCTCAGGGCTTTTTTGATTCGGCCTCACCGATGGTCAGTGATATTCATCATCTTTTCCCAACTTGGCAGACCGTTAATTCAATTCGGGGCAGCCTTAAGTTTGCGGAGATTTCGGATGCGGAAACGGATACCTGGCTCTATAATGGGACACAATCGTCCAGTATTCCCGTTTCCAATATTAATTTATACAGTGAAGCTACAACTACAGCGTTTGAGCCAAGGGAAGATTTTAAAGGAAATATTGCCCGTGCCATTTTCTATTTTTGGACTCTTTACCAAGATAATTCTGATGTAGTTTCTGAAGGCACCAATGATGCATTTTTCTCGGATATGAAAGAGACGCTTTACGAATGGCATGCCCAGGATCCTGTTAATGCAGATGAAGTAGCCCGAAGTTTGAGAATCGAAAGTATCCAGGGAAACAAAAATCCCTTTATTCATGATACCACACTCATCCGCAGGGCCTATTTTGACACGCTTGCATCTCCGGTATCTGATCCGGAAGCTGAGTTCAGCTTTAGAGAAATCTCTTTTCAACTGGATGCTGATAACGGCACAAAGGATTATAGCAACAAGTTGTATTTCCATGACAATGGAACTGAAGATCAGGATGGATACGATGGCTCAAAACTGGCTTCAATCACTCCTGGAAATCCCTATATGTATTTTGTGCAAAATTTTGGGGCTGGAGAAGTACAATTAGTTCAGGATGCCCGCCATTTATTCCCTGATACTGTTCAGGTTTATAGTCTTGAAGTGGAACATGCCGATTTTTTTGGGGAACTGACGATTAGCTGGACTGATTTTAAAAACATTTCAAATTTGTGGAAGCTGGATTTCATTGATGAGGATGAAGATTCAATCATAGCCATGGCAGAGGATTCGACCTATACGTTTACAACCAGCCGAAATTTTAAGATCAAAATTGAACCCATTGCCTCACAAGTAGAAATTTCGGGTGAAGCAGGATGGAGAGTGCTCTCTTTTCCGGTAACAAATGCTTCTGTAACAGAAATCGCAGACGATATGGCGGTTCAGGGTATCGCGGGTGGAAACAATGCAACAGCAGATCCAAACATATACATTAATCCGGCATCAGATGGTTCGGCAGGAAACGGGTATCTGTCACCGGATGATATTTATTCATCCTGGGGAGATGGTTTGGGGTTTCTGGCCTACTTTTTTGATAATAATCTGAATGGCAGCACCGAACTTCCTTTAAAACTGGATGCCTCAGGCCAGGAACCTGCATCAGATGTTAATATTGATATCTCAGAAAAATTTACGCTCATTGGGAATCCTTTTTTGAGCAACATAACCCTTGATGATATTCAGGGAAATGGCAGCGGTGGGATTAACGGGGGATTGAAGAGTCCGCTTTATTTTTATGATTCAAATGGATTGAACACAGTTAATTTTGGAACCGGGGCCGTAGTTAGTACCTGGTCTGGTTTTTTTATTGAAAGAGATGACAATGAAACAACCAGATTGACTATTCCGATGTCTGCACAAACTTCTGATGAAGCAGAAGTATACTATTTTTCAAAACAGAAAAATGATGCTTACAGGCTCATTGAATTGCATCTGGAAGCACCAACGGGTCAGAAAGACATATCAAATAAACTTTTCTTTAGCCCGCATTCCTCAGAACAACTCGATGCTTATGATGGAAGTAAAATGTATCCCTTCGATGGAACTCCATATCTGGGCTTCTTGCATACAAATGATAATTCAAAAACTGAATTGCTGGTACAGGATGCAAGGGCCGAGAATCCCATTGAGAATCAAAAGTATGAACTTGCTATCTTTGATGCAGGTATAAGCGGAACGTATATACTCAGCTGGCCTGATTTCCATAATATTCCCGAAAGCTGGTCTTTCATAATTACGGATTACGAAACCGGCGAAACCATACATATGGAAGAAGGAGATTCCTATTCATTTCAAATTGAAGCTCGTCAGAAAAAACAGCATGTAAGTGAACTCAAAAAACCGGTGTTTAAATCAGTTAATACAGAATTAATGCCGCGGCTTGGTATCCGTTTAACCCATTCCGAGATGGTGAATAATGAAGATGACGGGAAAGCTGACCGATTCAGTTTGGAGCAAAATTATCCAAATCCATTTAATCCAGTCACAACTATAAAATACACATTAAAACAAGCAGCCGATGTTTCGCTGACTATATATAACGTTATGGGGCAGCAAGTTGAAAAGTTAGTGGATGGAAGGAAGTTAGCAGGCGCCTATCTGGTATCATGGAATGCCGGTGAATTAGCAAGCGGAGTGTATTATTATAGGCTTAAAGCTGGTAATCAGGTTTCTATCAGAAAGATGAGTCTTATAAAATGACGTGAATATTGAATCAAAAATGAATAATCACTATTCAATATTCAATATTGAATATTGGAACGTGGTCGTTATCTTCAGTCGAAAATAAGCACGCTATTTGAATATGCCCGAGACTCTGAAAGAAGTTCAGCTTCGCACAAAAGGAATTTTACCGGTTCAAAAACTCAAGTTGCTTCATGCTCTTGGTATTATAACCTCTGATCCAAGCCATCCGATTCAGGACGATCAGTTTCAGCCCAATTCTATTGATTTACGTCTTGGAGAAGTTGCATATCGTGTTCGTTGTAGTTTCCTGCCAGAAAATGATACGGTAGAAGAGAAAGTGGAAAAGCTGAAAATGTATGAAGTGCCGATTACAGGCGGGGCCGTGCTGGAGCAAAATTGTGTATACATCATTCCCCTGCTGGAAGAGCTCAAGCTTCCGGAATCAAATAATACGATTCAAAAGGGACTTTTTAATGGGAACCAGGAAGAGAGTGAGGTGAAATTAGGAACTGTTGAAAATCTTTCCGCTAAGGCAAATCCGAAAAGTTCTACGGGTCGACTGGATGTATTCACCAGAGTCATTACTGATTATTCCCATCGTTTTGAAGAAATCACTCCCGGGTACCGCGGTAAAATGTACCTTGAGGTTGTTCCTAAATCATTCTCCATAAAAGTGAAAACCGGACAGCGGTTAAATCAGCTCCGTGTTCGCCATGGTTTTGAGGTACTCCCGGATCAGGACCTGCTCAGGATACATGCTGCTGATCCGCTTCTTTTTAATGAGAAAAGAAAGCCTGTTTCTATGGAGAAGATCAAGGTAAAACAGGGACTCTTCATGAGTGTGGACCTGAAAGGAAAGAAGGGTGACATTATTGGCTATAAAGCCAAGAAGCATAATAATTATATCGATTTGGAGAATATAGATCATTATGCCGTTGAAGAATTTTGGGAACCAATCTATGCTCAGCAAAACGATCAGCTTATTCTGGAGCCGGAGGCTTTCTATATTTTTGCATCCAAAGAACGAATCAGGGTTCCTGCCCACCTTGCTTGTGAAATGATGGCTTACGACACCGGGTCAGGTGAACTTCGTACGCATTACGCGGGCTTCTTCGATAGTGGTTTTGGGGGATCGGTGGAAGATCAGGGGGCCCGGGCCGTACTTGAAGTACGTTCGCACGATGTTCCCTTTATGATCGAAGATGGACAGACGATGTTTAGCATGCAGTTTGAGCCGAATGCCGAAAAACCTGACTTTGTATACGGTGAAGAAATTGATAGCAATTACCAGGGACAGGACTTAAAGCTCGGAAAGCATTTCAAGCAACCATGAGTCGATACTTGGTCAACAGATGTATTTGTCACAGCCGGAGCTTCAAAGAAGTAAAAGCCTTTGCTAAAGAGAAAGACATTACATCTGTAGGAGAACTTCAGGCAGAGGATTTTTGCAGCTGCGGGTGCGGACTCTGCATTCCCTACATAGAACTAATGTTTGAAACCGGCGAAACTGAATTTGAGCCCGGAGTTTATTACAAGAGAAAATCGAATACCGAATAGCTTAATTTAATAGCTGGTTTATGGATAATATCTTTTTTACACATCCTGAACATATTATCGGAAATCATCTGGAACTGGTTGATCAGGAAGCGGCTCATGCATCCAAAGTATTGCGTTTTAATGTAGGTGACGAATTGTACGCCTCTGATGGGAAGGGAAGTTTATATAAAACGAAGGTCTCATCTATATCAAAAAAATCGGTATTTGCTGATATCCTGGAAACCGATCAAGAGCCGGAACCGAAGACAAAAAAAGTGATGGTGTTTGGAGCTATAAAAAAACGAGATCGGCTGGAATTTGCTGTTGAGAAAGCTGTAGAGTTGGGAGCCTGGGAAATTTGTGTGTTTAATGCTGATCATTCAGAGCGTTCAAAAATAAATGAAGATCGCCTGCAATCGATTGTTATAAGTGCATTTAAACAGAGTAAAAGAAGATGGCTGCCCGAAGTAAAGTATTTAAGCTCACTGGATGATGTATTCAAGCAGTATCAAGGGTATCATTCGGTGATGGCCCATGTTGAGGCGGAAGTCCAAAGGCCTGAACCTCTGAAGCACGAAAAGAATTTATTGCTGGTAGGACCAGAAGGAGGTTTCTCGGATAGGGAAATAGAGCTGGCGAAAGATAAAGGAGCACATATGATTTCCCTTGGAAAGAACAGACTGAGAGCTGAGACCGCTGCGCTAACAATGCTTTCTCAATACCTGTTTACAGAATAGAAAAGCCCGGCGCTAACCGGGCTCTGTAGCACGAGTAAATCAAAATTAATATCAGGCTTCAGCCATCATAGTCTCTGGATTCCAGCATTCCTGTGTATTAGTCTCTGCCGCTTCCGCTATTTGTTCCACATCAAGTTCACTTGCAACAATATGGGGCATTACACGGCTTGTTTCTGTAATCAGAGCAGCGATGGTTGTCAGGCTGGATTTGGTAAATTCAGCCAGGTTGTCTTCACCAGCTCCTAATGCTACGGTATGTAACATGGTATAGCCTGATGCAATCATGCTCAACGCGGTGTAATCATCACGCAACATTTTTGAAACAGGATCTTCGCGCTGTGTATTCATTAAACCAGCCAATGAACCAGAGACCGTAGCCATTTTTTCTTTGATGGTTGAAGCGGTATCGTCATTCAGCAGATCTTCCATTGCATCAAAATCGGTCAGCTGTTCGGATAATGCCACATCAATATCGTGGAGTAAATCAACAGCTTTTGAATGACTTACTTTATTTGAACTCTTTTGCGTTTTTACAACTTTCTGAGTGTGTTTAAGAAGTGCATAAAGGTCGGTTGTATAATCTTGGAGCTTCTCAGTTTCCATAATACATTGTTCCTTTTTTGAAAATTCACTTCATAAAATGGATATGCAGCTATTATCGTTTCATAAGTTCTTCCATATCGCCTTGAAGAAAGGGATGTAGGGCACAGATGACATGATCTTTAAGTCTTGTTTAAAACTGGTCTCTTCCCCAAGAAACCTGAAAAGCTCGTCAAAGTTATTTTTTTTGAAGAGTGACCGGAATACCCGGAGGCTGTCTTCCGTCGAATTGGTTAAGATATGCAGCAAAAGCAGGTCATAATACCGGTACTTAAATTTCGATTGCTGAGGCGGAAGTGGATCAAATCCCTGAATGAGATTCTGGGCAAGCTTCTGGGTGTAGTCTTGTATACGCGTGAAGGTGTAACCGGTACTGGGCTTGGTCTGCCCACCCACAGCTCCTAAGTTGAATATGTTTTTATCATAAAAAGGAATGTGAGGCCGGTCCTCCATTGGGATCTCCCCATATTCCTTTCGTTCAATTTCATAGTGATCCTTGTCAAGCCCAAGTTCATGCAACAGGTAATGCCTGATTTTCTTTTTATATTTTTTCTTCTCCATAGGCTCCCCTGAAAATACGGTGAATTCCAGCAGTGCTTTTTCCGGGGTGAAGGGAAGCACATACATAAACCCAACTCCCGGCGAGAACTCGCTGTCAAAATCCATGATGGTGAATGTCTCTGGATCAAAAGCAGGTTCAATAGCTTTTATCTCCCATCCCAAAAAATGTTGAATGAGAGGATATTTAATTTGAGACCTGTCCAGGTTTTTTGGCTTCATCACACTTTGGAAAATGTGATTGGCAATATAGCTGTCGCCCCCTTTGGTGAGCATCACAGCCTTGGTATTGCTGGATGAAAAGTCGAGGATGTTGTCTTCCAACAGGTCAAAGTTTTTATACTTCTTCAGTTCACGAAGCACATATTCCCTGAAATCTCCGCTTCGAATACAGTAATAGCTGTACTCATTCAAATAGCGGAATGTGCTGTAGTCCAGAACTGAAACCCAGGTCTTTTTCCATCTTTTATAAACGATGTCCCGAAAAGGAGGCTCTTTATTGGTCCAGAAACACCAGGTTTTGTCGTTGGTTGGGGCAAAGGTTGAATCTGCTACAAGTACCTCACCCTTGTAACCACCTTTGGCTAAGTACCAGGCCAGGCTTAGTCCCGACAATCCACCACCTGCTATAATTACATCGTATTTGGCCTCAATCTTCAATACAACAAACCTCCGGAAAGACAGAATACCCCAAAAGAGCGTGGTAAACTTTTAAACATTTTTTCATGTGCTGAGAAAGCGTGACTTATGTTCGCATCAGGTATTGATTATATTCCTTGAAAATGAAAAAGCAAAATGAAAGTATGATTGATTTACGAAGCGATACTGTAACCCGTCCAACTTCTGAAATGCTAAAGGCCATGATATCGGCTGAAGTAGGGGATGATGTATTTGAGTCTGACCCGACCGTGAATAAATTTCAGGATAAAATGGCGGCAATGTTTGGGATGGAAGCCGGGCTGTTTGTGCCAAGCGGAACCATGAGTAACCAGTTGAGCATTAAGGTATTAACCGAACCCGGAGATGAAATCCTGATTGATGAAAAGGGACACATTTTCAATTATGAGACGTCGGCAACACCGGCACTTTCCGGTGTTCAGGTAAAGACTTTACAGGGAAGCAAAGGGAAATTAAATCGCGGTGTTTTGGAAAATAATGTCCGTGGAAATTTTGATTGGGAGCCCAAAACCAAAGTAGTATGCATCGAAAATACGACGAATAAAGGCGGAGGTGTGTGCTATTCAAAAGAAGAATTGAGCGAGATCAAAGAGTTTGCTGATGATCATAACCTGATGGTTCACCTGGACGGAGCTCGTATCTGGAATGCTATGACAGCCACCGGTATAGAATCTGAGTATTTCGGAAAGATCGCTGATACTATTTCAATTTGTTTCTCCAAAGGGCTGGGAGCTCCGGTCGGCTCTATGTTGCTTTCTTCAAAAGAGAATATTGCCAAAGCGCGCCGGTACCGCAAAATGTGGGGCGGGGGGATGCGACAGGTTGGCCTGCTTGCGGCGGCGGCCGAATATGCGGTAGATTATCATTGGGATTTGTTAAAAGAAGATCACCGCAGAGCCCGGGAAGTAGCTGAAGTAATTTCCGAATGCAGTAAGCTTTCAGTAGATATGGATAGCCTACAAACCAATATCCTGATTTTTGATGTGTTGGAGGCAGATGCTGCTTCTGCTTTAAAGAAATTGGAAAATGAAGGCATTGTGATGATTCCGTTTGGTCCCAAAACTATTCGTGCTACATTCTATTTTGAAATTGGCGATGAAGAAGTCAGAAAAGTGAATCAGGCTCTAAAGAAATTATTCAGTTAGTGAGCGCACTATATCAACTCACAACTTTCAACGCCATCTTGTAACTAATTAAATTCATTAACGTGATAAGTCAGTATCAATACTCACCAAACCGATTACATTATGAAGCGATCTGTACTATTAAGTTCTGTTTTTGTATTTGTCTTTCTACTCGTGGGAATGAATGCCACCGAGTACATTCCAAAGGAAGAAGAAGCCGTTAAAAAAGTAATTATGAATGGCTACGTTCATGGAGCTTTTAATGAATTGAATCCGGAAGCGATGGCTGAAGCCTTTCATAAAGACTTTGCGATCTTTTCTGTGAATGGAGAAGAAATTGGCAGGTATCCCATCTCAAACTGGATTGAAAGCACTAAGAACCGAAAAGAAAGTCCCGATTTTGATCCTGAAAAGAATGTCTGGGAATCCAAGTTTACTAGCATAAGTGTTACCGGAAATGCAGCTTCTGTTGAACTAGAACTACACCATGAGGGTAAGCATGTGTTTACTGATTATCTTTCGTTGTTGAAGTTCGAAAGCGGCTGGAAAGTAGTTGCAAAAGTATATTACCGGCATCAGTAAGGATTGAGAGTTGAGCGTTGAGCGTTGAGAGTTGATACAGTGATGCATAATGACTCTTAAATTTGCCCCTGTTTTAGATAAGGACTAAATAGAAAATATAACTCCAATCACCCTATCAACTCTCAACTCTCTCTAAAATACCCCTCATATTTTCAATAATTTGCTCGCGAATAGGCAGGCCTTTTTGGAAAATCATTTCCTGCTTCTGCTTGTATTCTTTCCGTCCTGCTTCGGTCTCAATTTTGATGGGTTCCAATCCCTGCGCTCTTAGATCATAGGGACTGGCCTGCATATCAATGTAGCGTGCTTCGACGGCCAATTCAAAAGCATCCAGAATTAAAGAGCTGGGAATCCACGGATACATTTTAAACGCCCATTTGTATAAATCCATATTGGAATGGATACAGCCGGGTTGCTCCATTTCGTGAAATTTTTCCCGGGATAATTCAAACCGATTCATGGGCCTGGCAGGTTTGGTAAAAAAACGGAAAGCATCAAAATGAGTACACAAAAGCGGTCTTGATTCCACAAATTCTGCTAGTTCATCCCGTTCCATTCGCATAGGAACCTGCTGATGGCGTGGGTTATCCGTTTTATAAACCATGGCCCATTCGTGCATTCCAAAACACCCAAAAGAGGGCCGGCTGGATTGTGTATTCTCCAGCATCTTCAGCATCCATTTTAACGAAGATATCCGCTTCTCAGGAAACAAAGCAGGATCAACAAATGCGATATCCTCCTGAATGGTGAGTTCACTTATTTCGGGAAGTTGATCAAAATCAGAAAAGGACAATGCCAGGCCCATTCCCGGAGACCATCTTCTTAAACCAGATGGGCGGAATGCATAATACTCAAACATGAAATCCATGACTGGATTCTTCTCCTGGCGTGATCGTGCTTCCAGGTAGTCATTCAGCAAGGCATCTACACGCTCCTCATGATTCTGTTTTTCATGAAGCCATTCGTGCTCAGCCACAAGATTTTCTGTCTCAGTTTGTTCTCTTTCTAATAACATGACACAAAGATAAGGAATGATTATTCAGGAATTAAAAATTCAAAGTTTAAATTTAAAGTTTAGATTGGGCGTGAAGAGGCGCTCTTTAATGTTGAACAATCAGGTGTAGTAATTTTGAAACAGTTACTGAAATTCATTATACATCTTCGTTTGCACTACCAGTTTTTTATCCTTTCCGGAGGGTATTTACTGGCTGCGTTATTTGTTGAAGATATCAACTGGCGGCAGTTTTGGCTTCAGTTCTTAAATGTACATGTACTGCTTTTCGGAGGCGCTACAGCCTACAACTCTTGGTGGGATAAAGATGAAGGACCTATTGGTGGGTTAAAATCGCCGCCAAAAATGAACAAATGGATGTGGCCAGCCTCTTTGATTATTCAGTTCGCGGGATTAGGGTGGGCTTCTATGGTTGGTTGGAATTATGCTATAATTTATGGGGTGAGCATGATCTTTTTCTGGCTGTATTCAACTCCGCTGGCACGATGGAAAGGAAGGCCTGTTCGTAGTATCATTGCCATTGGAATCAGCACCGGTACAAATTCATTTTTCCTTGGATATCTTGCAGCGGGAGGTTATCCAATCACTTTTACTCAGGATATAATTGCGATAGGGGTAGCTGCTATTATCCTAAGCTTATATCCGGTTTCTCAGGTCTATCAAACAGAGGAAGATTTGGAAAGAGGTGATCATACTTTTGCTGTTCAATTCGGGTTAAAGGGCGTTCAGTGGTTTTTCGCGATTCTGTTTATCGGTGGTGCCATGTTAATAACTATAATGCTTTACCTTCAAAACCAGCTGCTGGGGACTATTTTTGGGGTTGTTACATTTATAGCTTACTTGGCACTAAGTGTATTCGTCTGGAAACTGGAAGGCAAGCAAGCTGAATATGACATTGTGATGCGTATAAAGTTCTTCGCTTCTTTAAGTTTTGTCATCTTTATATCTGGAACATTGTTGCTACAGATTCTTCTTTAACCAGCTTACGTGCTTCCTGTAATAAAGCAGCAAAACTAAGATTTGGGTGTACAATATCGTTCAGTCTGTTTAATGTCACTGGTTTTTCAAGAAGGGTATATTTTGAATTGGTTAAGATTTCATTTTTCAAGACACACTTTTTCTCCATGAGGATAATACGAGTACTGGTTTTTGATTCTATCAACTCAAGTGTTTTTAATGAAGAATTCTTTCCCAAATCCATATCAATAAATGTATAATCGGGCTGGTATTTTTTTGCTGATTTTAATCCTGAGTCCGAATCATAAGCTTCAAAAACATGTTTGATTTCCAGATTAGCAAGCATTCGCTTCATTTCCTGAAGCACAATAATATTATCACTTATAACCAACGCTGATTTTATCTTCTTCATGAAATCTCCAAATAAATTTGTTTTCATGGACTACGAAAGAGGTAAGAAATCAGATTGTTAAGACTTCCATATAGTCGGTTACTTAAAATTTTCATCGAAAGACGCACTATTAACTTTTTGAGCTAAATATCATTTATGGAAACAGCTGTAGATTCAATTATTACAAAAAGTCTTCTTGAAAAAGCATATTCATTTGGCGAATACACAGATCTGGTAAATAAGTTATTTAATGAAGGCCGGACTACTAACGAAGATAACCGCCCCGATATGCTGGAATACACAAAGCTGAACATTCACCGATCTTCTAAATGGGAGAAGAGGGCGAACATATCAGACGAACTTGCCAATCAACTTAACAACTTCTCAAAGAAGATGACCTGGCTGGTTATAACGGAGGGCTGGTGTGGGGATGCAGCACAATCTTTACCGTTTATTTATAAAATGTCTTCGCTTTCACATAACATCGAGTTGAAGCTCATTCTCCGAGACCAGTACCCTGAAGTGATGGATGAGTTTTTAACCAATAGTTCGCGCTCCATTCCCAAACTGATTGCATTGGATACCGAAACCCTGAATGTTTTGGGAACCTGGGGGCCCCGGCCAAAACAGATTCAGGATATATACATGAGCGAACGGGCAAATCCTGATATAGAAAATAAGGCGGCAACTGAAAATCTGCATCTTTGGTATGCCCGCAATAAAGGGAAAGCCATGCAAGAAGAATTTCTAAAGCTCCTTGATGAATGGGATGATTAAGTTTGGAATTTGAAGTTGATAGAGCCAAAATCACTTTATCAGCCCTCAACTATCCGGCAAGAATTATTACCTTAAGGAAAAAATTCGGCCAATTCAGTGTTAGATAAATTCCTTAAGCACATAGCTCAAACCAGTGATGCCCCCATGGGATTGGAAATATCTCACGCGGAGGGCCCATATTTATTCACAACAGATAATAAGCGCTTCGTTGATTTTATATCTGGAATAGCCGTCAGCAGCCTCGGACATCGTCACCCTAAAGTAATTCAGGCCATTCATGAACAGGTAGATAAACATCTTCATGTGATGGTATATGGAGAGTTTGTCCAGAAACCGCAGGTAGATTTTGCCGAATTATTGACTTCAAATCTGCCTGAAAAATTAAATCAGGTATATTTTGTAAATAGCGGTACAGAAGCTACAGAAGGGGCTTTAAAGCTCGCCAAAAAATTCACGGGTCGTTCAAAACTGATCGGTTTTAAAAACAGTTATCACGGAGATACTCATGGTTCTCTAAGCGTAACCGGCCGCGATGTGTATCGGGATCCATATTTACCGCTGTTGCCGGATGTCCATTTTCTAGACTTTAATTCGGATGAAGGATTAGATCTTATCGATGATAAAACAGCTGCGGTTATTATGGAGCCCATTCAGGGGGAAGGTGGCATTATCCCTGCCCGAAAAGAGTGGTTGAAAAAAGTGAGGACTAAATGCGATGAAGCAGGTGCTCTTTTGATCTTTGATGAAATTCAAAGCGGCTTCGGCCGTACAGGAAACCTATTTGCGTTTGAAGAATACCAGGTCGTTCCGGATATCCTTTGCCTGGCCAAAGCAATGGCCGGAGGGATGCCTATGGGAGCTTTTGTTTCATCCTTAGAAATTTTTCAGACGTTTAAATACGACCCACCGCTTAATCATGTGACTACTTTTGGCGGTCACCCTGTTTCGGCCGCAGCTGCTTTTGCCAATCTCAGAGAACTGCTATCTGGAAATTACCTTCAGCGTGCTAAAGAAATTGAAAAGTTGATCAAGCAAACACTTACCGGAAAAGGTATTGTAGAAGTCCGTGGTAAAGGAGCTATGCTGGGGCTTCAGCTGGAAAGCTGGGATCTGACTAAAAAAGTTGTTGAAGACTGTTTTGAGAATGGCATTTTGCTGGGCTGGACTCTTCACTCCAATACGCTTATTCGTTTAGCTCCGCCTCTGATTATTGAAGATGAACTTTTGGAAGAAGTACTTCATATCATTCTATCTGCGGTACAGAAGCACGCCTGAAACTTTGAATTCGATTAAGTCCCTTTTTGTTAAGGGTGATAAAAGGAGAATATTATGAAAACTATTAATCCGGCAACCGGAAAAGTCATCAAAGACTATAAAGAGATGAGCTTTGATGAAGTGGATACGATTATAAAAAAGGCGAATGTGGTTCAAAGTGATTGGAAACTAAAATCCTTTGAAGAAAGGGCCTCTTATCTGAATAAAATTGCTGAAATACTAAAAACACGGAAAGAAGAACTTGGTCGGTTAATGGCTGAAGAAATGGGGAAGCCGCTGAATCAGGGAATAGGAGAAGCTGAGAAATGTGCATGGGTTTGTGAATATTATGCCGAACATGCGGAGGCTTTTTTAGCGAATGATGCTGTGAAAACCGGTGCTTCCAAAAGCTATGTAACCTTCAATGCATTGGGAGTTGTGCTGGCAATCATGCCCTGGAATTTTCCGTTCTGGCAACTTTTCAGGTTTGCAGCTCCCGCTTTAATGGCTGGAAACGGTGCTATTCTAAAGCATTCAGAAAATACCACGGGTTGCGCATTAAAGATCGAAGAGATTATTCATGAGGCTGGTGTTCCCAAAGATTTATTTCGAAGTATTATCCGGGATAAATCAGGTATGAAAAAAGTTATACAGCATGAAGGAATTGCCGCAGTGACTTTAACGGGCAGTACCCGTGCAGGCAAAGCCGTTGCCGCTCAGGCTGGTGAAATGCTTAAGAAAACCGTTCTCGAGCTTGGTGGCAGCGATCCTTCTATCATCCTGAAGGACGCTGATATAGAAGCCAGTGCAGAGTCTTGTGTCAACTCTCGGCTTTTGAATAGTGGACAAAGCTGTATTGCTGCTAAGAGATTTGTGGTTGTGGAAGAGGTTTATGATGAATTTCTGGATGAATTCACCAGGTTGATGGAGAACAGAAAAGTGGGGGATCCATTTGATGAACACACAGATGTGGGTCCACAAGCACGGGTTGACCTTAGAGACCAGCTTCATAAACAGGTTCAGGAGAGTGTTAAACATGGGGCCCGGTTAGTACTTGGAGGGGAAAAGCCAGAAGGAGAAGGGGCGTTTTACCCGGTCTCTATATTGACGAATGTAAAACCCGGAATGCCAGCTTATTCAGAGGAACTTTTTGGACCGGTAGCTAGCATCATAAAAGTGAAAGATGAGGAAGAAGCCATCAGAGTAGCCAATGATACAAATTACGGGTTGGGAGCTTCTGTTTACTCTCAGGATGTGGATCGTGCTGAAGAAATTGCAGCTGCAAAACTGGAAGCCGGTTGTTGTTTTGTCAACGACTTTGTTAAATCAGACCCAAGACTTCCATTCGGTGGAATCAAAAATTCCGGATATGGACGAGAGCTTGGTTTGTATGGCATTCGTGAATTCGTAAATACCAAAACGGTGTACGTAAAATAATGCTTGATAGGGTGATAAAGTGATTACTCTTTTCAACACTTTATCAACTCTCAACTTTCATGTTATCTACTTATCTTAAATCGAATTAATTAAGGGATTGTGCGCATACGACTTCAACAACTGAACCCCATAATCGGGGATTTGAGCGGAAATAAAGAACTGATTCTATCGGCTATACAACAGGCTGAGGAAGACGGAATAGAACTGTTACTACTGCCTGAATTGGTAACCTGTGGCTATCCTCCAATGGATTTGATGGAGCGTAAAGTTTTTCGGGAACTGATCTACAAGATGAACAACGAAATTATTGATTCAACGGGAGAAACAACGGTTGTGTTCGGTTCTATTACGGATAACCTGACCGGAAAAGGCCGCCGATGTTATAATTCAGCTATTGTTGCTCAACATGGAGAAGAGTTTGAAAGGGTTCATAAAGCACTACTTCCAACGTATGATGTGTTTGATGACTTGCGATATTTTGAGCCTGGCAATGAATTTGAGCCGGTGGTTATCAAAGGATTTCCGTTCGGGATTACGGTTTGCGAAGATATATGGTTTAACGATAACGATATTCAGTACCACATTTATGATGTGAATCCAGCCGAGGTGCTTGCAAAAAAAGGAGCGAAAGCGATCATTAATATTTCAGCATCTCCTTTCAATAAAGATAAGCCGGTAACCCGGAAGAATATGCTCCAGAACCATGCCCGGCAGCTTGGGATTCCATTGTTTTATGTGAATCAGGTTGGAGCACAAACGGAACTACTGTTTGATGGCGATTCCTTGGCATTTGATGGCTCAGGAAAAATGATTGCCCGTTCAAAGCGATTTGAGCCACATTTTATGGATCTCATTTTTAATGAAGAGACTGAAGTAGTTGAAGCAATTACTGATGTTGAAAAGAATCTAGAAACCCCATCCAAAGAACAGGTAATGTTTGAGGGGCTGGTAATGGGTGTTCGGGATTACCTGAAAAAATCGAAGGCAGCCGAAAAAGTTATTCTGGGATTGAGCGGAGGAATTGATTCTGCTCTTGTTTGCACGATCGCGAGGGAAGCCCTCGGTGCTGAAAATGTAAAAGCTGTGACGATGCCTTCAGAGTTTTCATCCGAAGGCAGTGTATTCGACTCTGAAAAACTGGCTCAAAATCTGGGTGTTGAACTGCTTCAAATCCCAATCAAAAATATATATGATGAATATTTAAAGGCACTTTCTCTGGTTTTTGAAGGTGCAGAATTCAATGTAGCAGAAGAGAATCTGCAGAGTCGTTCCCGCGGAGATTTGTTGATGGCGATTGCCAATAAGTTTGGATATATGCTCCTCAATACGGGTAATAAATCTGAAATGGCTGTTGGGTATTGCACTCTTTATGGTGATATGGCGGGTGGACTATCTGTAATTTCAGATATTTATAAAACTGAAGTGTATGATATTTGTCGCTGGTTGAACGAAGAGTATTATAGGGAAGAAGTGATCCCGAACGCCATTTTGACAAAAGCTCCAAGTGCTGAATTACGCCCTGATCAAAAAGATTCAGATTCTTTACCAGATTACGGAACTTTAGATGCCATTTTGAAATACTATCTGGAAGAGCAGCGATCAAGAGAAGAAATCATCAGCAGCGGAATTGAAGAGCAAATCGTAGATAAAACCCTCCGATTAGTAGATTTAAATGAACACAAGCGGTTTCAGGCACCCCCGGGGCTAAAAGTTTCGGCTAAGGCATTTGGAACCGGGCGCAGGTGGCCCTTGGTACAGCGATGGACCGGTCAGGAAAAGCAAATCATCGAATCTGGAAAAATTCAGAAAGAAGAGCGCTAATTTGGTATTTTTTGCGTTGTTCATGCCGTGAGTTCAACTCTCCCAATTCTATGCAATAATTAGTACTTTAGATAAAAATTTAAAATCATCTCCAACTACATGCTTAAGAAGTTACGAAAAACGGCTATTGCCATAACCTGTTGTATGTTTATCGCTCCGGGCATTTCTGCTCAGGACACAACTGCAACACTTGATTTGAAAGACATGCCTCTCCGGCTTTTAGACTATAAAAGCCCAATGCAAGGTATAGAGGATGGTGATGGTGTTATCCAGCAGCCAGCTATGCAGGAACTGGATAACTTCCAGAAAGACATTATGAGCCGAATTTCGGATATCTATCGTATCCATATTAAGGCTATGGAAGCACAGGTAAGTAACGATCCATTGGAAGCTGAAGCTCAAATAAATGATGCTGTGGCTGCTACTCAGGGTCTTTTGGATGACTATCCTGAAATTCGGGGGGACCGGCGCTTCACAGAATTGTATCGCTCCGTAATCTCAGAATATCGCCAGTTTTATGGTATCACAGAGGTTGGTAATGAGCCGGAAGGTGAAATTTTTGCGATCCAGGAAGAATTATTCTCGGAAGATGATAGCTGGATGAAAGAAGATTATGACTTCCCTGACGATCTGCCATTGAATAAAACAGACGTTCCGCTTATCCAAAATGATAAGGTTAATCGCCACCTGGTATATTACACACTTCGCCGGCCGGAAGTAATGGAAACATGGCTTCAGCGTGCGGTTAAATATCAGCCAATGATGCGCAAAATTTTCAGAGAAGAAGGTGTACCAGAAGAACTTACCTATCTCGCATTTATTGAAAGTGGCTTGAACCCAAGTGCTAGAAGTTGGGCCGCAGCAGTTGGAATGTGGCAGTTTATCCGTGCAACCGGCTCCGTTTATGGGTTGGAGGCAAACTGGTGGATTGACGAACGCCGTGACCCTGAAAAAGCTACTCGTGCAGCTGCACGCCATCTAAGAGATCTGTACAACATTTGGGG
The DNA here is from genome assembly GCF_040218225.1 of Gracilimonas sp. Taxonomy (NCBI): domain Bacteria; kingdom Pseudomonadati; phylum Balneolota; class Balneolia; order Balneolales; family Balneolaceae; genus Gracilimonas; species Gracilimonas sp. Next base: position 195,489 of record NZ_JAVJQO010000002.1, on the reverse strand, counting down.
TGACTGGCACCTGGCCATGGCAAATTACAACATCAGTCCACGGGGCCTGAAACGAGCCATAAACAGAGCAGGTGGAGTGGAAGATTACTGGGCTGCATATCCGTATCTCCCAAGAGAAACCCGTGGTTATGTACCAGGATTTATAGCTACGACACTTATTGGGATGAATCCGGAAGAGTTTGGTTTCCAGAAGTCTTATCCCGGAGAGCCTTATTCCTATAAAGTAGTGGAAGTGGACGGTTTGATGGAACTGGCTGATTTAGCTGCTGCAGCTGGAATCACTACCGAAGAATTGAAAGAATATAACCCTGAATTACTGCGATGGGCTACACCTCCGGGCGGTAAGTATCCTCTAAAAATTCCTGTGGATACAGATCAGGAAGAGTTTTTGGCTAATTACAAGGAGATTCCAAAAGAAAGCCGCAGTCAGAATATTACTATGCACACGGTTCAAAGAGGGGAATCTTTGGGTATTATCGCACGGAAATATGGAACTACTGTAGCAGGTTTATATGGTTCCAATGAGAATTTATCGAGCACTATTTATCCAGGACAGAAAATCGTTGTTCCGCTGCCTCAGGGAAGTGCTACACAAATTTCAGCTAACAAACCCACAAATCAGCAACGAAGCGTAACTACCAGAAGAACATCTTCTTCTCAGGTCAGTGCTCCAGCAAATTCTACTGCCGTTACTTACAAAGTGAAGACAGGTGATACCGTTGGACATATCGCTGAATGGTATGATGTCAGGGCATGGAATATTCGTACATGGAATGGAATCGGAAATACCATCCGTGTTGGGCAATCACTCACTATTCATGTCCCAAATAGCCGTAAGAATCACTATGAAAAAGTTAATGAAATGAGCTATGCAGAAAAGCAAGCCATTGAACGTAAGCAAAGACGCGGCGAGGACATATTTATTGCTTCAGCAACCTCTACAGATAGTGACAATTATACTACCTACACCGTTAAACAGAATGATACACTGAGTGAAATTGCTGAAAGTTTTGGCGTAGGATTAAGTCAATTGAGAAGTCTGAATAACATTTCCGGAAACCGCATTTATGTAGGTCAGACACTTAGAATTTCTGCCAACTAATTAAGCATGACGAGGAAAGGGAAATATAAAGCAGGTTTTGCGACTGCACTGATTGTGCTGGCTTCGGTTGGCATTGCTGCACAACAGTCGGATATCTATTTCCTGATAAAAAAGAACTTCAGCATTTTTAGCAAGGCATATGAAAACGTTGCGCTCGAATATGTGGATGAAGTAGATCCCGAGGTATTAATGCGAAACGGTCTCGACGCGATGCTAGAGACTCTTGATCCTTACACGGTCATGTTCAATGAATCTCAGAATGAGCAGGCTGAGATTATGTCACGGGGAAATTATGCTGGCATTGGTATTGAAGCTGGATATCGGGACGGCGAAGTCGTGGTGATTGCACCTGCGGAAGGAGGTCCGGCTGAGCAGGTAGGCATTCGGGCTGGTGATGTCATTGTTGCTGTTGATGGTGTTTCTACCGAAAGACTTCAACCTGAAGAAGTAAACGCACTCACAAGTGGTGAGGTGGGTTCTGAAGTTACCATTTCTATTGAACGGTTTGGATTAGATCAAACGCTCGATTTCACACTGACCCGCCAGCGCATTGAAGTGAGTAATATTTCATATTCCGGATTGATTGGAAATGAAAAGAAAACAGGATATGTACGGTTAACCCAATTTGGCAGTAACTCCGCGGAAGAAGTCAGAGAAGCCATGATTAGTTTGACTGAAAGTACTGACTTAAATGGCTTGGTTATTGATTTGCGGGATAATCCGGGCGGAATATTACAGGAAGCGGTTGGTATTATTGATAAATTTATTGAACCCGGTATCACTGTTGTCGATATCCGCGGACGAGTAGCTGAATACAACCAGACTTTTGCGACCCGCGAACCTATAATGTTTGAAAAACCTGTGGTAGTTTTGATGAATGAAGGTAGTGCCAGTGCCTCAGAAGTGGTTGCTGGTGCGCTTCAGGACTTAGATCGTGCTTTAATAGTAGGTGAGCAAAGTTTTGGAAAGGGTTTGGTTCAGGTTGTTAAACCCTTGCCTTATAACACCTCTCTGAAGATCACTATTTCCCGTTACTATATTCCGAGTGGAAGAAGTATACAATCTATTCAGTACACTCATCAGGGGCGCAACTCTGCTGTTATGAATGCGGATTCATCCAAAAGAGAGTTTAAAACCAGAAATGGCAGAACGGTATATGAGGGAAGAGGTATTGAGCCCGATATAGAGTCTGGTACAGGTGAGCTGAGCATTCTTGAGATAGCATTACTTCAACAGGGAATGTATTTCGATTTTGCAACAGAATATGAGGCCACACATAATTCATTTGAATATGGTGAGTTGCCTGATGAAGTTTATTCAGAATTCAGGGATTATCTTACTGAACAGGAGTTTAATTTTACGACTGACTCAGAAAAATTACTTGATGATTTATCCCAGGAACTTTCAGGAGTAGAGGGGGCAGAAAACCAATTAAATGGATTGAGAACAGCAATATCGAATGAGAAAGAAACGCAGTTCAACAAGGATGAAGCCGATATTCGCAGAACGCTTTACCTGGAGTTAATTTCACGTTATGCGGGGCAGTCAGGAAGAGTAGAGGCCGGGCTTAAATCTGACCCCGATGTGCTTAAGGCCCTGGAATTTATTGCAAACGAAGCGGAATTAAACAAGCTGCTTTCAGGGGAATAGAGAATGCTCCCTAAAGCGGATTTACATATCCACACCACTTGCTCTGATGGCCGTTTATCGCCTGAGGAGGCTGTACAGGTGGCAAAGGATAAAAAGCTTGTCAGCCTTTCTATTACAGATCATGATACGTGTAAAGGGTATTTTCAGGCTATTGAAAAGGCTGGTGAACTGGATATCGAGCTAATCCCGGGGGTAGAGATTACATCTGTGCTGGGAGATAAGGAAGTACATATACTTGCGTACTATTTTGATCCGGACACAAATTACCTTGAAGAATTTCTTAACGAGCAAAAAAAAGCCCGTAAAAACCGCATAAAAGGAATTATCAAAACTGTAAAAAAATCAGGTATTGATGTAGATTATGATGAGGTTTGGGCTGAAGCAAATGGAGCTAATATTGGCAGACCCCATCTGGCAAGAGTGCTTGCACAAAAAGGATATGTAAGTAGTCCTAAAGAAGCTTTTATCCGATACCTTAGCAATCAGAAATTAGGTTCCATCGAAAGTACATACCCTGATTACCGTGAAGTAATTGAGATTATCAGAAATGTAGGTGGCGCAAGTGTGGTGGCTCATCCGGGCAAGCTTTATTCTTCGGATGAACTAGAGTCATTTGTAGGGGCAGGCATTGATGGAATTGAATGTATTCATCCCAGTCATAACTTCAAGCTTCAAAAAAAATACACAGAATTTTGTGAGGAGCACGGGTTATTGATGACAGGAGGAAGTGATACACATGAGGGTGCGGAAGCCGGATATACAAATATGGGAGTAGTCACTATTGCTTACAAGCATGTTGAGAAGATGAAAAAAATGACAGAACAACGAAAAAATATCACCGAAATAAAGAATTAGTATGGCTGCAGAGTTGATAGAAGGAGATACAAACCCCGGAAAAGTGAAGATTGGTATTGTGGTATCCAGGTGGAATTCAATGATTACCGACAAGATGCTTGAAGGAGCCTTAAAAGCACTGAAAGGAAATGGAATTGATGAGACAGATATCACCATAGTGAAATGTCCTGGTTCTTACGAAATACCTTTGACGGTACAGAAAGTGATAGAAAATCGCGATGTAGCTGGAGTGGTAGCTCTTGGAGTAGTAATCAGGGGAGGAACTCCTCATTTTGAATACGTTTGTGACGCTGTAAACAGGGGAATAACCGATTTAATTTTAAAACATAATAAACCCGTGGCGTTTGGAGTTTTAACTACCGATGATGTTAAGCAAGCTATGGAACGAGCCGGCGAAAAAGGGAATAAGGGCGGAGAAGCCGCGTTAGCCCTTTTGGAGATGATATCAATGGAACAAAAACTAACTTCCTGAAAAGATTATTTACCTTGATAAAGGACAAGCAAAGCTCTAATTTTCAAAGCTTCAAAAACAGCCCTAAAAATCACTTGAAAGAGCTTACTTTAACAAACACCATACAGACTGAAGACGATAAGAAGAACCAGGAGAACCTGAAGAACTCGGGTGAGATTCCTCTTCATATAGCCATCATTATGGATGGAAACGGGCGCTGGGCTAAAAGCAAAGGCAGTATTCGTCTTCACGGTCATAAAGTGGGGGTCGACTCAGTTCGTGATATCACAGAATCTTGTGCCCAATTAGGCGTCAAATACCTGACGCTCTATGCATTTTCAACGGAGAACTGGGGCCGTCCGTCAGCGGAAGTTCAGGGTTTGATGAGGTTATTGGTGTCCTCTCTCAGAAAAGAAGCGGAAAACCTCAATAAGAATGACATCCGTTTGGCAACAATAGGTCAGATGAATCGATTTCCTAAAAATTGTCAAAATGAGCTTCAGGAGGCAATTGAACTCACTAAAGACAATAAACTATTGGAATTGTGCTTGGCACTGAGTTATTCAGGTCGTTGGGATATTACTGAGGCAGTTAAGAAAATAGCCAATCATGTAAAGGAAGGCCGTTTAGATCCGGAACTTATTAACGATCAGATGATAAGCGATCACCTTTCTACCGCAGATGTACCGGACCCGGATTTAATTATCCGAACCAGTGGAGAGTATCGTATCAGTAACTTTTTATTATGGCAATTGGCGTATTCAGAACTTTACATTACAAAAACCTATTGGCCAGACTTCAGAAGAGATGAATTATATGAAGCCATTCGTTCCTATCAACAAAGAGATCGAAGGTTTGGAAAAATTCAATCATCTAAAGACGAAAAATCATATTCATCTCGTTTAGTAAACAAAAAATCATAAGCATTAACCAAAAGGCGTGTTGTTACTTTTGAAAAGATTACTTTTTGCAACTTTATTGACATTCGGCTTCACATCTCATCTTTTACAGGCTCAGGATATTGAATTAACAGACCCAACTGAACTAACCCCTGTTGAATATCAAATTATGGAGGTTACAGTAGAAGGGAATAAAAACACCCGAGAGCAATTTATAAAAAATGCGAGTACACTCGTTGAAGGAAGCTCTATTACCTATCCGGGTGGGGAGAAGCTGACCCGAGCAATAAGTCGTTTGTATCGTTCAGGTCTTTTTTCTGATGTAAAGATCTATGTCACAGAACGTACTTCCACAGGCATTAGTTTTCTTATCAAAGTAGAAGAACAAGCGAGAATCCTGGAGTACAAATTAAAGGGAATAAAGCGCTCTGAACGTCGTGATCTGGAAGACTTATTAGTACTAACACCCGGAACAGTTATAACAGAATCTGCAATTGGGCAGGCAAAGAATACCATTCGACGGTTTTATGAGAATAAAGGGTTTTGGTACACTGAAATAGAAACAAGTACCAAAGAAGTAGAAAACGTAGAAGACCGTGTTAGGTTGATTTTTGACATAAAGCCGGGTAAGCGCTTAGAGGTTAAGGATATTGTTTTTCAGGGTGCCGAAGAGTTTAAAGACAGGAAGCTCCGCAGAAAGATAAAACCGCTTAAAGAAGATGCATGGTGGAAAATATTCGGTAAAAAAGTATACAAAGAAGAAGAATTTGAAGAAGGGAAAGAGAGCGTTCTGAGTTTCTATCGCCAAAATGGATTTACAGATGTCCGGATTATCGAAGACTCAGTTTATACTTATAAACATGATGGCTTATTTAAGGATAAAACAGGGCTTAGAGTTGTAGTAACCATCGAAGAAGGTCCACAATATAAGGTTCGAAATGTTACCTGGGATGGCAATACTGTGTATAGCGATGAGCGGTTATCTGAGGCGCTTGGTTTTCAAAGAGGAGATATATTTAATCAGCAAAAGTTTGATCAGAATGTAAATATCAACCAAAAGAACACCGATATTAACAGCCTCTATCAGAATATAGGGTACTTATTCTTCCAGGCTATTCCTACCATAACAAAAGTGGCAGATGACTCCCTTGACATTCATTTCGATATATATGAAGACGAGATTGCAACGATAAGGCACGTCAGTTTCTCTGGAAATACACGAACTCACGACGACGTCGTTCGCCGGACACTTAGAACCACTCCTGGAAACCGCTATAGCAGAGATGCGATCATCAGAACTATTCGGGAACTGGGAACACTGGGATTCTTTGACCCGCAAAATATTGAACCTGATGTGTTACCTAATCAGCAAGACAAAACTGTTGATATAAATTATCGATTAGATGACAGTCAAAGCACAAGTAATTTCGAGTTTTCAGGTGGGTACGGCGGCCCAACTATCGGGGTAATTCTGTCAGCAAGGGTGAACTTTAATAACTTTTCTTTAAAAAGAGCATTTGAAAAAGGAGGGTGGACGCCTATCCCTTCAGGAGATGGTCAAAATTTATCATTGGGAGTTCAGGTTACCGGAACAGGATATCAGAGTTACAGTTTTGGATTTCAGGAGCCTTGGTTTCGGGGAAAACCGACTTCTGTAGGTGTCAATGTTTCTTATAATTTATTGAACTACAGTGGATCTACGGAAAGAAATGAGCTGTTTTCAAGTTCAGTATCGATGGGTAAGCGACTGAAATGGCCAGATGATTATTTCTCAACCCGGTCAATTATTGGATACCAGTTGTACAATATTGAAGGAAATTCTTCTTTTCTTGCTGACGGAACATCCAGCCTTTTAACATTCGAGCAGGTACTGGAAAGAAACTCTGTTGATAATCCTATTTCCCCAATAACAGGATCAAAATTTACACTTTCTTTTGAAGCTGCGCCTCCATTGCCTGGATTCTCAGAATATTACAAACTCCGAACGGAGTACCAGCATCATGTGCCAATTGTTGATAAATTGGTGTTAACAAGCCAGGTGCAATACGGTTATATAGGATATTTTACTCAGGATAAACGAAGTGAGCTTAATAAATTCCTGGTTGGTGGAACTCAGCTACAGCAGCGGCAAAGCTTCTTGTATGATAATATCGACCTGCGTGGTTACCCGGGGGGCACAACCACAAGTATTTCCCCTATCGTTGACGGGCGTAAAGTTGCAGGTACAATCTTTAGTAAGTACTCTATGGAGATGAGATATCCGGCTGTTTCAAATGAGCAGGTACAGATAATTCCATATGCTTTTACTGATGCGGGTAATTCCTATCTGGATTTTAACGACTTCGATCCATTCCGTGTAAAAAGATCAGCTGGTTTTGGTGTTAGATTGTATCTTCCAATATTAGGTTTGATTGATCTAAGTTATGGTTACAGGCTTGATGGTGTAACTGTACCTAATGGAAATGATATACAACCGGGTAACTGGGAATTCTTATTTAACATAGGAGCACCGTTCTAATGCAGCAACTACACAAGTATTTGATTATTACTGTACTGTTTGCAGGTCTATCTCAGACTTTATGGGCCCAGGAACAAAAAATTGGGTTCTACGAGTCTGACTACATTCTACAGCAGATTCCGGAATATGAAGGTATTCAGCAACAACTGGATCTATTGAGCAGCCAATGGAAAGAACAGGTTGAAGAGCTCGAGAATGAGATTCAACAGCTTCAGGAAGATTATGAGGCTAAAGAAATACTATATACCGATGAAATTCGTAATCAGAAGAGGCAGGAAATAGCGCAAAAGAAAAGAGAAAAAGAACAATTTCTTGCTCAAAAATTTGGTCCTGAAGGTGAATATTTTTCAAGACAACGCGAATTGTTGGAACCCATTCAGCGTCAGATTTTCACAGCTGTAAGGGCTGTAGCTCAAAAGCAATCTTTTGACTTTGTATTTGACCGCTCAGGCGACATTTATATGGTTTACGCTAATAATGAATACAATTTAAACGACGACATTTTGTTAGAACTGGGCATCGAGATAGAAGAACAGTAACGACAATTGTTAGAAAAAACTTTTAAATTAGAAAAAACGATAGATTTATAAATATGAGTAAAAGAACTACTGCCATTATCCTTTTCCTGAGCGTTTTTGCACTCCAGGATGCTCTGGCGCAGGTCAAAATTGGATACACTAATCCTGCCCGAGTTCTTAACGAGCTTCCTGAAGTAGAGGAGGTTGATCAACAAATAAACACACTAATTGAACAAAGAGATCAGGAGCTTGCTGCTAAAGCTACTGACCTTCAACAGATTTTCTCAAACTACGAATCTTCAATGGCCAACCTGTCTCAACAGGAACGAGCTAATAAAGAGCAGGAGTTAATGGAATTAAATGATCAATTTGAGCAAGACCGGGAGTCTATGATGAATGAAATTCGTCAAAAGCGAAATGAGTTGATGGCTCCGATTATAGAAAGAATGAATACAGCCATGGAGGAGGTTGCCCAGGAAATGGGTCTTGATCTCGTACTCAACGAAGGTACCTCTTACGGTGACGCCATTATCTTTTTTGCAGATAATGAGGGTCTTGATATAACTGATAAAATTATAGCAAAATTAAAATAATCAAAGCCAATAAAACGATACAAATGAAGAAATTAAGCTTATTACTTGTTTCATTTTTGATTGCCTTTTCAACAATGGATGTTGCCAAGGCTCAGGATGCAGAAATGAAAATCGGGTACGTAAATCCGCAAGCTGTACTAGCAAAAATGCCTGAAATGGCTGCTATTCAAAAAAGACTGCAAAATTTTGCAGAGCAGAAGCAGCAAGAACTATTGAAAAAAGAACAAGACTTCCAGCAGCAGGTAGCGGCTTATGAGCAAAAGGCTGGTGTTATCTCTCAGGAAGCAAACCAAAAAGAACAGGAGCGTCTGGCACAGCTGCAGCAAGATCTGAGTACTGCACAACAGGAAGCAGAGCAAGCACTACAACAACGACGTCAGGAATTGCTCGGTCCTATGTTTACTCAAATTGGGACAGCTATTGACGCAGTTGCCAGAGAGAAAGGTCTCAGCTATGTGTTGAATACTACTACTTCAAGCGGCGATCTTATCATCTTGTATGCTTCTGATGAATATCAGTCAAAGTATGACATTACTGATGCTGTAATGCAGGAACTGGGTGTTTTCAACTAGCAGGTAGTACCTTTCTTTAGATAAGAACTTAAAGCCGTTCAGAGATGAGCGGCTTTTTTTATTTCACATTCTTTTTACGGTTCTGGATGTAATCTTCAAAAATATAGCCCCCTAAATTATCCAGAGAGGCAAAATAAGCTTTTCCTTTATTGGCTTCAGTCATTTCGCGCACAAAACTTTGCAAATAAGGATCTTGAGCAATCATAAAGGTGGTAATGGTAATTTGATCTCTGCGGCATTTAACGGCTTCGTCAAGCACCTTATTTACAATTTTACGATCCAGACCGAAGCTGTTTTTATAAAGCTTGCCATTCTCTATGATGCAAGAAGGCTTGCCGTCGGTAATCATAAAAATTTGTTTGTTGGCATATTTCTTACGCTGAAGTATATGCCTTGCCACTTCAAGTCCTTGCTTTGTATTAGTGTGATAAGGGCCAACTTTCAAATAGGGGAGGTCGTCAACTGAAATTTTCCAGGCTTCATTTCCAAAAGCTACAATATCCAGTGAGTCTTTGGCATAATTGTTCATGATAAGCTCTGAGAGAGCCATAGCTACTTTCTTTGCAGGGGTGATACGATCTTCTCCATAAAGTATCATAGAGTGGCTTAGGTCAATTAAAAGAACCGTAGCATTTGATGTATAGTGGTCGGTTTCATAAACTTCAAGATCATCTTCCTGCAGATTAAAAGCATCAATACTGCTGTGATTAAGCATATTCAGCATCGTTCCAACACTATCTATTTGGCCAATATCATCGCCCTGAGTCCATTTTCGGGTTTCCGGTTGTCGCTCCAGTCCTTTACCTGTATGCGGAGTTTTATGAGAGCCTACACCGCCTTTTTCTAAATTCTTGAAAATCTCTTCTAAGGAACGCTTTCTGAGGCTGCGTTCTGTTTTCTTTGTCATAATGAATCCGCTACCATCGCTATCTTTATCGATGTAGCCGCGCTCCCGAAGTTCATCAATAAAATCACCTAATGAATAACCGTCATCAAACTGGCCGGTAATATCGTACTCATTATCGAGGTCTGTAAGCCATTTCAGAGCTTGTTTAACTTCACCGCTGGAAATAGTTAAAAGCTGTTGAAATAAATCCCACAATGTATCAAAAGGAGATTTTCCGTTACTTTTGGCGAACCGTTCATCCCACTCGAAATATTTAAAATGCATAATCAGATCCCTTTTCCATATCAAATACTTAGTTAGTCAAATGAGTTCCATTATCTCAGAAAAGAATTGAATTCATGGATATATTCAATACCAGATTCTGAATAAAAAAGGAATAGTATCATCGATCGGTTAAAATTTGAACGGCAGTTGTGGGCAGAAGGCTATACACATGTTATGGGGCTTGATGAAGTAGGGCGTGGATGCCTTGCAGGGCCAGTAGTGGCAGCGGGTGTGGTGTTCCATCCTGAAACAGATATTCCTAAAATACGGGATAGTAAAACCATTGGAGAAGATGAGCGAAATGAGCTGGCTCAACAAATCAAGGAAGAAGCACTTTTATGGACTGTTCAGGAGGGAAGTATTGCTGAAATTGATGAGTTGAATATTCTCTGGGCTTCACTTCACACGATGCAAAAATGTGTGGATTCTACAAAGATCACCCCGGATTATTTACTGGTAGATGGAAATCGATTTATCAGTTCCCTGATTCCTTACACGTGCTTAGTGAAGGGAGATGACCGATCAATGAGTATTGCGGCTGCTTCAATTCTGGCTAAAGTCTATCGGGATGACTTGATGAAAAAGTTGCATGAAGTATTCCCGGAATATGGATGGAATACGAATGTCGGATATCCAACTGCCATCCACAAAAAGGGGTTAAAAGAGTTTGGATATACGGAGTACCATCGGACTTCATTCAAACTAGGCACGGATAAGCTACGTACGCAAAATAATAAAACCAGCTAACGGTAAATACTGAACTCGCGTTTATAGAAATCCATGTTCAAACAAATAGCCAGCATCAGGGTATTGGTTATAAAAGCGGAGCCGCCATAACTCACAAATGGAAGAGGTAATCCAATTACCGGAAGCAGGGCAGAAGCACTGCCTACATTGATAAAAAAGTGTACAAAAAAGACGGAAGCCACACTAACGGTTACAAGCTGCGCGAAAGGGTGTTTATGATTTCCTGCCATGTTCAACATCCTGATGAACAGGAATAAGAAAGTGAGGATAACGATAGCAGCTCCAACAAATCCGAACTCTTCGCCAATTACACAGAAAATAAAATCGGTGTATTGCTCGGGAAGGAATTTAAGCTGAATTTGAGTTCCTTCTAAAAACCCCTTTCCGGTTAAACCACCTGATCCAATAGCTGTTTTGGCCTGAATCACATTCCAGCCAGCACCAGTAGGATCGTAAGCCGGGTTGGTAAATGCAGCAATTCGTGCTATCTGGTGTGGTTTAAGCAGTTGAGTTAAAGCAAGTTGTACTCCAGAGACAGTCAAAAGACCTGTAATCAGAGAAGTAATACTGAGCCAAATCCTTCGCTGAATAAAAAAGATAAGACATGTTAGTACTACAGCTGCAATCAAGCCATAATACCACTCAATTACACTCAGGTATACAATTATGGCTGGTGAAATAATAAAAAGAGAAACTCCGTATGGTAGCCCAGACCAAAATAACATCACAGGAATTAAAGCTAAAAAGATGAGAGCTGTTCCAAGGTCGTTTTGAAGTAAAACGAGGAAGGTTGGCAGCATAATGATCAGTACGGCAATAAGTGCATAACGGGCATTTTCAGCAGATATATCACGACGACTGGTCAGATAATTTGCAGTTGCTAATATGGTGGCAATCTTCATGAACTCACTACTTTGAAGATTAAACGGACCAAATCGCAGCCAGCTCTTTGCTCCGTTTACTTCTGTACCAAAAGCCAGGGTTAGCAGCATCAGGATGATTCCGATGCCGTAAAGCAAGTATGAAACTTGAATGAAAGATCGGGGGGATATAAGCTGAACAGCAACAAGAAGTACAATCGATACCAGAATCCAGACTATTTGTTTATAAAAGTTATTCTGAATGTACTCTGGCAGAAACTGAGATACAGGCCCCTGGGTAGCACTATAAATGGCTATAATGCCTATGGTGAAAAGAACTCCCCATGCAAATATTACCGACCAGCTAAATTCCCTTATATTATTCATTTCCTTCTTGTTGATTTATCTGGGGGGAAGGACTCTCGTCTTGTTCTTCTTTAGGTTCAAAATTCAAGACATAATTGTAAACATATGGTCGGGTTGTTTCACCCTGGAGATATTTTTCGATTACCAGAGATGCTATCGGAGCTGCCGAAGTAGATGCGAAACCAGCATTTTCTACAAAAGCTGTAACTACAATTTCGGGATTATCGAGCGGAGCATAAGAAGTAAACCAGCCGTGATCTATGCCGTGCGGGTTTTGAGCAGTTCCCGTCTTGCCAACAATTTCTATTTTTGGGTGATTAGCGTACCAGCGGCCGCTTCCTTCGGTGACAACCCCACGCATCCCTTTCTTGATAACATCGAGGTATTCATCTCGTAGCCAATCAATTTTAGTTTTCTCCGTTTGAACACGAATTAATTCTCCGTCCGGCTGCCGGAATGCTTGTACCAAATGAGGTTTTACCCGATACCCTCCGTTGGCAAAGGTGCTCGTCATTTGTGCGATTTGAATGGGAGAAACGGAAACCATTCCCTGCCCAACTCCGAAGTTAATCAAATCACCTAAACCCCATCTTCGTTCTCCCAATCTTCGGTTTAGATAAGTGCTATCCGGAATAAGGCCTGAATTGGCATTTGGCAGGTCGACACTGCTGGACACTCCAAGTCCAAAATCCTTAACCAGATTGCTCCACTCATTAAGTTTTCCCTGAGTCGCAATTTTGTCCATTAGGGAGAAGAAATAAGTATTACTTGAATAAGTAATAGCCTTCTGGAGATCATATTCGCCTACCGGAGCTAAATCTCGGTATGATCTCCCTCGCACATAAGCACCGCTGTTATATATCTTTGTTTGCGGAGTAATAATTCCCAATTGCAGACCTATGATTCCCATCAGCGGCTTAAAGGTTGACCCGGGTGGCTGTCGGCTCGATATTGCACGATTATACAAAGGTGTTGTAGAATCAGCATTAATAGATTGCCAATAATCCTGATCTAATCTTCCAGCGAGTTTACTAAGGTCATAGGTAGGAGAACTAACCATGGCCAGAATCGCTCCGGTATTTGGATTCATAGCAATTACAGCACCTCGTTTGCCTTCCATCAGCTTTTCCGAAAAAATCTGGAGTTCAGTATCAATGGTGCTGATAATATCGCTACCCTGAACAGGATTTCGGCCAATCTCATTTTCCTCAAAATCTCCAAGCGCTTGTCCAAAAGCATTTACTCTCAGATATCTGATTCCCAGTTCTCCCCTTAAAGAGTCCTCATAAATCATTTCAAGACCACTCTTCCCGATTTTATCACCCAGCCGAATGGTTTCAGACTGTCGGTATTCACTTTCATTTGCCTCGCGTAAATATCCCAGAATATGGGAGGCCTTCATTTCTGTAGGGTAGTGGCGCTTACTTTCGATTTGGTGCCCAATACCGGGTAACTGCCAGAGATTTTCCTGTATGGCTGAGAATGTAGGGAAGTCAATTTCAGTAAATAGTCTGGAGGTTCGGTGCCAGGAATATTGCTGAGCTTCCTGAACCTTTACAGTCAAAAGGGAATCAGAAACACCTAAAAGGTCAGCCAAAAGAGGAATATTACTTTTGTCGAAAAGGGAAGGAGTTATTGTAATAGAAAATATAGGTTCATTATCTACTATTAGTCTGCCATTGCGATCATAAATCAAGCCGCGGGCAGGATCTACATACTCCTGCCTTACTGAGTTCTCCTGTCCTAAAGCAGCATATACCTCGTACTCCACGATCTGCAGATAGAAAATACGGCCCAGCACAATTAGCGACAGACCAAGAATAATTACCTGCAGAGCACGGATAGAAGTTCTTGTTCGATTTGTTTGCCCGGTTGGCATGTGTATTAATTTCCTTTAAAAATGAAAAGCATCACTCCAAGTAGCGCAGTATATAAACTGTTGCCAAGGATAAAAATTATAGGAATAAATCCGGTAGTATATGCTTCAATAAAGCTACTCAATCCAAGGAATATGAGATTGTGAAAAATGGCTGCAACGGAGATTACAAGAAAAATTTGCCACAGCAATAATCTTCCCTCTTTGCGACTGTTCACAAAATTAAAAAAGGCAAAACTCATCAGTGTTTTAGCAAACATGTGCAGTCCCCAGAAATCAAAAAGCGAGTCTTGAATCAGCCCAAGCGCAGCAGCAAAAATCACTAATTTGATTCGATCGTATTTCATGGCAAGCCAAAGTAAATAAAGAAGGAGGGGGTCTGGTGTGGCTCCAAATAAGCTTAGGTGCTGAAAAATGAGTACTTCAGCAAGAATAAAGCACAAGCCAATCAAAAAATCTTTTAAGGTTTCAACACTCATTCGAAAAGCTGGTTATAATCCTGTTGAAGGTTGACAATATTCGTATCGGGCTGGAACTCTATGACAAAGCCCTGGGCAATATCAGCCAGCATAACAAATGGCTCTAAGTAAATTCTTTGGGTTTCCCGGCCGGGTTCGGGTTCAAACCTAATCACCCTACCAATGGGAATACCGCCCGGGAATTGATTGCTGTTGCCAGAAGTTTCTACAACAAACCCACTGTCTATTGGAATGGTCTTGGGTACAAAATCCATCACAAGTTCTCCATATTGATCCCCGGGCCAGCTGACAATTCCATGGGCTTGATTCTCCTGAATACGAGCACTTACTCTAAATAAAGAGTTATAATAAGGCATTACCTGAGAATAGTATGTACCAGTAAGAACAATTTTCCCAATTAACCCGTCTGAAGTCACCAGTGGCATTCCATCTTCCAAGCCATCAGCTTTTCCTGCATCAATTGTCAAGGTATTATTCAGGCCGGTAAGCTGTTTTCCGACAATAGAAACAGGAGCTAATTCAAACTGACTACGTTCCTGGTAGCCTAAAAGTCTGCGCAATTCACGGTTTTCCTGTTCAATAGATCGCAGCCGGCTGAGTTCATCCTGCAACAGAATGTTTTGGCGCTGAAGATAGGTGTTTGTGTTTAACGCTTGCCGGTATACCCGGATGTTGGCTAATGGTTCTTCAAGCAAACTCAGACCCGTAACGGAAATCTTTCGCAGGGTGTCAATTCCCCCCTGATGCCTGCCAACCATAATAGCAAAGGCGAAAAGCAAGATAAGAGCGGTAACTATGTAGTCTTTAGCATCACTTAAATTGAACGATCTAAATCGCATTCATTTCCAGAGTATTAGGAAATTACCGGACGGTAATATTCGAGATTTTCAAGTATGGCACCGGTTCCACGAACAACGGCTGTTAATGGGTCTTCAGCAATATGAACCGGAAGATCGGTCGTTTCCATGATCAATTTATCCAGGTTCTTTAACAATGCACCACCACCGGTGAGCATAATTCCGCGGTCTAAAATATCCGCTGAAAGTTCAGGAGGAGTTTGCTCCAATGATTTTGTAATTGACTCCACAATAGTGTTTACAGATTCAGCAATAGCTTCTCTGGCATCTTTTGAAGTTATATGTCGTGTTCTTGGAACCCCATTAACCAGATCACGGCCTTTGGTGATCATCTCCAGTTCCTCATCGAGTGGGGCGGCTGAACCAATTTCACATTTAATCTTTTCGGCAGTCCTTTCACCTATCAACAAGTTGTGGTTTCTGCGAAAGTAATTGATGATGTCTTCATTAAGTTCATCTCCACCCAACCGTACTGACTGTGCATATACAATTCCGGAGAGCGCAATAACGGCAATTTCAGTAGTTCCACCTCCGATATCTACAATCATGCTACCTACAGGTTCGTGCACATCTAAACCGATACCAATGGCTGCTGCCATGGGTTCGTCAACAAGGTAAACCTCTTTGGCTCCTGCATGTTCGGCACTGTCCCGTACGGCTCGTCTTTCTACTTCAGTAATTCCACTGGGTACGCAAATCACCATCTGACGTGTGGTAGAATACCACTTCATCTTTACTTTTTTGATCATACCCCGGATCATCTGCTCAGCAACCTCAAAATCTGCAATAACACCGTCACGCAGTGGGCGGACTGTTCTGATTTTGTTGTGCGTTTTCTCGTGCATCAGTCGCGCCTGATGACCAGTAGCAACAGGTACATTTTGCTGGTTGAGAGCCACAATAGAAGGTTCATTTAATACGATACCTTCCCCGCGAGAGTATATCAACGTGTTCGCAGTTCCTAGGTCAATAGCTATATCGGTGTAAAGAAAATCTAAAAAGCCCTTCTGAGCTTGTTTTTTTGAAGACTGTGAAGGGTTTGCTCCGCTGGAATCTGACATTTGCGCTGATTAAGTGATTTGAACATTAAATGGGATGATAGAATCATGAGAAAATACAATATTGAAATTGTATTTGCGAATGTATAAACAACGAATAATAGGAAATTTATAAAACGAAATTATTTGATCTTTTTCACACTCAAAAAATCAGTGTTTAAAATGCCGCTTACCTGTGAATATCATCGCCATATCAAATTCATCTGCTTTGGCGATTACTTCCTCATCCCGAATACTTCCTCCGGGTTGAATAACGGCTTTAGCTCCGGCTTTAGCTGCGGCTTCAACACCATCGGCAAAAGGGAAAAAGGCATCTGAAGCAATTGCCGAGCCTGTTAAATTCAGGCCTTCTTTCTCCGCCTTTGCCACGGCTATTTCCGAAGAATCGACCCGGCTGGTTTGGCCTGAACCTATTCCTAATGTTCGACCATCTTTGGCATACACAATCGCATTGGATTTAATATGCCGAACTACTTTCCACGAAAAAAGCAGGTCTTTCATTTCCTGATCCGTTGGCTTCCGCTTACTCACAATTTCAAATTCATCCGGCTTGGCAGGAGCTAAATCGGCATCCTGATTCAGCAATCCTCCAAAGATAGACCGGAATGATGAAGCTTGTACTTCTCGAACTGACTTTTTGATCCTGATTAATCGACGATTTTTTTTCTGCTGGAGAAGTTCCAGGGCGTCTTCAGAATAATCAGGAGCAATTATTATTTCTGTAAAAATTTCGTCAATGGCTTTTACTGTATTCAGATCCATTCGCTGGTTAACAACTACAATTCCTCCAAAAGGTGAAACACGGTCGGTGCTAAACGCCTTTTTGTAGGCTTCCGTCAGGTTTTCTGCTACGCCAACTCCACTTGGAATAGTATGTTTAATAATTGCACAAGCGGACTCATCCTCATCAAAATCAGAGATGATATTCAAAGCGGCATCTACGTCTAGGTAGTTATTGTAGCTGAGCTGTTTGCCATGAAAGCAATCGATAAAGTCATTTTGATTTCCATAAACGGCAGCCTTCTGATGAGGGTTTTCTCCATACCTGAGTTCTTGTGAGAGTGGGAGAGAAAGGTTGAATTGCTTAGCCGGTTCCTCTTCAATCAAGTCTGTAAAGTAGTTTGCAATGGCGCTATCATAATCGGCAGTATGCGCGAAAGCCGCTTTGGCTAGTTTCTGCCGGGTTTCAAAAGACACTTCCATTTTCTCTTCCAATTCTTCAATAAAGCCTGTGTATTGGTCAGGAGAGCTCAAGATAGAAACATGCGCAAAATTCTTGGCCGCTGCGCGAATCATGGTTGGCCCGCCAATATCGATAAACTCTGTAGCATCGGCTGGTGTAACATTTGGGTCAGCTACTTTATCTTTGAAAGGATAAAGGTTCACTACAACTAATTCGATGGGAGTGATGCCGAGTTCTTCAATTTCTTTCACATCGGGTTCGTGAGAGGTGCGTGCCAGAATTCCTCCATGAACCATCGGATGAAGGGTCTTAACCCGCCCATCCAGGCATTCCTGAAATCCGGTAACCTCAGAAACATCTTTAACGGGAATTCCTTCTGCTTCAATAGCTTTCGCGGTTCCTCCCGTTGAAATAATTTCGACACCGGCAGTGTGCAGAGCTCTGGCTAATGCAGGTAAACCGGTTTTATCTGAAACTGACAGGAGTGCGCGATTAATTTTGAGGGGTGTTCTTGGAAGGGATGAGAGAGGTTTGAGTGCCACGTTTATGGATTTTGGGTTTTATAAGTTTTGAATGTGTTTCTGTATGGTTTCAGGATAGAGACGATGCTCTTGCTTTAAAATTCGTTTAGCCAATTCCTCTGGGGAATCATTCTCATGAACAGAAACTTTTGTTTGAGCAAGAACGGGTCCTTCATCAAATTCTTCGGTAACTACATGCACGGTACAACCAGATTCCTTTTCTCCGGCTTCGATAACGGCTTTGTGAACATTCGAGCCATAGAAACCTTTTCCACCGTATTTTGGCAGCAGCGAAGGATGAATATTTAATATCCGGTTTGGATATTTTTTGATTATCGCAGAAGGAATTTTTTTCAGATAACCTGCTAAAGCAATTACATCCGTATTCCAGGCTTCCAGCTGCTGAATGAGTTCAACTCCAAACTCATTTTCATTAGTCAATTCATCAGGATTAATAACTTGAACTGGAATATTGTTCGTTTCAGCTCTTTCAATAGCTCTGATACCCGATTTATTTGTGATCAGACCAGAAATACGGGCAGAAATATCACCACGCTGAACAGCGTCAATAATAGATTGGAAATTTGTGCCCGAGCCGGAGGCAAAAACAACAATATTCTTCAAGTGGGTAGTGTATTTTGCAGTGCCTGATTGGGCGAAGAAGATAGTAAATGTTTAGCTTGGATGAAGGACTTTCTTGCTATCCGGGTGGCCCTGATGATTGGGTGATATCTCTTCGGAATACCTGGTAATTATTAAAACTCCAGCTTACCTGAGTAATAGTGATTTTGACCACCGTTGCTATAGGGATGGCAACCAACATTCCGATAATTCCAGCTGTTTCTGCTCCAATTAAAATAATGAACAAGATGGCTACCGGATGCATATCGGCTGAACGGGAAAAGAGCATGGGTTGAAAAACGATGTTGTCAAGCATCTGTACCACAAAAATAGCAAGTATACAGGCAGCTACTAACGAGAAGTTTCCGGTTTCAATGATGGACACAATGATGGACAAAAAATATCCTAAAATAGGCCCGAAGTAGGGGATGGTGTTAGCCAAGCCTACCGCAATTCCTACCGACATTGAGTTGTCTAAGCCGGCAATACTCAATGTGGTCCAGGACGATAATGCAACAAGGAAACTCTGGAAGAGAACGCTTCTGAAATAGAGTCCAAGACGTTGCTCAATTTTGTCAATTACGGTAAGTGTGGTCTCAAAGTACTTATTCGGAACAAGTTGAAGTAAATCTCGGCGAATTTTGCTTCCATCTTTTAGGAAAAAGAAGGCAGCAAAAGGAACGACTAAAACGGCTGAAAAGATATTGGTAAAGATGCTGAGTGCGTCGCTTACAATGGTAGAAATCTGATTAACATTAAATAGCTCATTCATTACAGCGGTAATATTTTCTTCCAAAAAACCATCCGGGAGAAACTCAAACTTGGTTGTTAGCTGGTTCTCTACTTTTACAGCTATCTGCCGGATGTTTTCAATACTGAGCTGTGCCGTTAGCTCTGCCATTTGATTAGCGATGATTGGAATGACACTGGTTGAGATAAAAACAAGGATCAAAATCACAGTGGCGAGAATCAAAGTAATTCCAAAAGTCCGGTTCAGTCCCGCAGATTGTAACCGGTTGGCAAAAGGATCCAGAATATAGCTGAGAATCATAGCCAATATCAGAAAAATAACCAGTGTAGAGTAGTTATATAAAATCAACAGTGCTACAGCCACAGCTGCTGCCCCAAGAATAAATTTTACGACCCGTTCTAGTGTTATATTTCTCAAGGAATCTTTGCTATTTAATTTATAAACTTAGTTGATTATCAATTGCAATAAACAAAACATAGTGAAAAAAGCAGTTACTTTTTTAGTCATATTTTTTTCTTTTATAACAAGTGAAGTTTTTGGTCAGGTTGAGTATAAATGGTTAGATGTTGGAAGTTTTCACAACTTCTATTCAAATATAGGTTCTGAAATTGAAGAGGGCTTTATCCCTAATCAACAGGCTGGTTGGCAGTGGCCTGCGATCTATAAAGCACAGGATGCCCAGGCATCTAAAGCCCTTTGGTTAGGAGTAACAAACTTTACAGATAGTGCAGGAACCAAATATGAAAACAGGGTGGTTCACGTGGGACCGCGTGTATCTGGAGAAGGAGAATTTTTTCCGGTTGAGTTTAAATTGATTTCAAAATTCCCTAAGCCGGAGATTCAAATAGGTGATAGATTAGAGGATAAAAACAACACCACAGTAGATGAAGTAGATCCAAATTTGAATGCGGATCGAGTTTTGTACAGCAGAATGAATACGCTATTAGGAGTTACTGTAGAACGTAAGGTCATGCAATTCAGTCAGCAGTATCACGATAATTATCATATTGTAGAATACATATTTACCAATACCGGCAATACTGATAAGGATGAAGAAATAGAACTTCCAAATCAAAGTATTGAAGGATTTATCCCTTTCTTTAAGAACCAGATGGCCCCTGTAAGGCAGTCAAGATATACTATTGGAACTGCCACAGGTTGGGGAAAAAATACGATGTATGATCGCCGGGGAGATGGGCTCCATCCTGAAGAACCCGAAAACTTCAGGGCTTCTTTTGCCTGGCATGGGTACTTCCCTGATTTTGCTATCGCTAATTATGATAATATTGGAGCTCCGATCGTTAATCCAAATACTTCGGGAGGGTATTTAGCTGCTGATGATACGACTGGCAGACTTGCAGCTTATCACTTTGTTGGAACAGTAACGTTACATGCTGATACTTCTTCTTCAGATCCTTCCGATGATCCTGACCAGCCTTTTACAATGTCTGAAGAGCATAATGATGATCCTCTTTTTAGTAACAACGATGCATTTAACATTGATAAAATGAACTCGGAATATGAAATGATGAGTGTTGGGAGGACTTCACCCCGACATGCATTTCAAGTAGAATCGGAAGGCTATGAGGGATTTATTGATCCGGGGGCAGATCCATCTTTAGGGCAGGGTGGAGGATTTTCGTATACATCGGGTTATGGTCCATATTCCCTTGAACCGGGAGAAAGTGTAAGGATAGTTGTAGCCGAAGCTGCAGCTGGCATTTCAAGAAAGCTGGCTTATGAAACAGGGTTAAAATTTAAGACGGGTGAAATAACAGATGTTGAAAAGAACGAAGTAGTATTTCAAGGAAGGGATTCTCTTTTTCAAACGTTTGAGCGTGCTTTAGCTAATTTTAAGTCAGGCTACCAAATACCTATGGCCCCTAATCCTCCTTCAAGGTTTGAAGTTAGCTCAACAGATTCAGGAATTGTTTTGGATTGGGAATATGACCAAAGTTTGGTCAACAATATTGAGCGTTTTGAAATCTATCGGGCATCAGAGAAAGTAGATAGTACTTATCGCTTACTTTATAAAGCGGACAATGAAGAGCGTTTAATTGTTGATGGCGAGCCGTCATCCCGGAGAAACTATCCCGGTTATTTTCTTTTAGACAGTCCTGAGCGTGGTACCAATTACTATTATTATATCGTAGCTGTTGGTGGAATCAACACTGATAGTACCGGAAAAACCCCAACCGGAAACCGCTTGAAAAGTAATAGGTACTATACCCAAACGTATCTTTTTTCAAGAACCTCACAACCTGTTAGCAACGAACGAGATTCACAGAGTGCGAATGGAATTGAATTATATCAAAATTACCCCAATCCATTTAATCCATCTACAACTATATCTTTCCGTCTCGATGGTTCTGAAAAAATTAAAATCCAGATTTTTAATTTAACTGGGCAAAGAGTGGCTACATTAGTTGATGGGATAAAAACTGCCGGTACACATAACTTTCAGTGGAACGCCGCCGATTTTGCCAGTGGTGTATATTTCTATCGGTTGGAAATGGAAGGGGAGCGATCGATTACTAAAAGACTCATTCTTTTGAAATAAGATTAAGAAGTTCATCCAGATGCTTTAAAATATTTTCTGAATCGTAGCCTTTTCTCATTAAATAGTCGAAAACTTTCTTGCGGCGTTTTTCTTCTGGTTCTCTAAGATATCTTTTTTTTCTTTTGGTGATTAAGGAGAGTATGCTTTCTTTAATCGCCTGATCACCAAAAGTGTTATTGATAACACGTTCTGCTACGGCTTTCGAAATTCCTTTTTTAAAGAGTTGTGTTCTGATTTTATAAGGCCCCCAATCATTGAACTCGAACTTATCAGCTGCATACTTTTCGGCAAACTTATGATCATTGATGTATTCTTTCTGTTCGAACTCATCAAGGATTTCATCGATAAAGCTACCCGAGTACCCTTTTTTGAACGCTTTATCCTTTAACTCCTTTCGGGAGTGGTCGCGACGCGATAGAATGCGAAACATATATTCTCTGGCAGCCCATTGTTCTTCCTGATGCTCAATTTGCTGTAAAAAAGAAGGCGTTATTTCAACGCCTTTCTTAATATCTAGTTTGGTAAGAGTAGAATCAGAGACTCCAATCAGAAACTGGTTGTCTACGAAAATAGAATAACGACTGTTATTCTTTTTCTGGACCTGAATTTCCGAGACAGGAGCCGGAAGAAGCTTTAGCGCTTCCTCCGAATACCGCTGGTATTTATCCTTCTTCTTCAACGGTTTCTTTCTCTTTCTTCTCCTTTTCTTGCTCCTCGATCTCTTCATCCAGTAATTCGCCCATTAGCTTTTTGCGAACCTGACCTTCAATTTTCTTCGCCAATTCAGGGTCTTCTTCAAGGAATTGCATGGCGGCATCCGATCCCTGACCAATAGGCTCTCCACCATGGCGGAACCAGCTTCCTCGCTTCTCAATGATGTCATATTCCACGGCAAGATCAAGGATCTCAGAGATGCGTGAAATTCCTTTACCATACATGATATTGAATTCAACCACTTTGAAAGGAGGAGCTACTTTATTTTTAGCTATTTTCACTTTGGTTCGGTTACCAATTACTTCGTCGCCACTTTTTATGGACCCAATCCGGCGAATATCAATACGGACGGAGGAATAAAATTTAAGAGCACGTCCACCGGTGGTTGTTTCCGGGTTACCAAACATAACTCCGATTTTCTCGCGAACCTGATTGATGAAGATACAGGATGTCCGGCTTTTGTTAATGATACCGGTAATCTTTCTCATGGCCTGTGACATCAATCGCGCCTGAAGACCCATGTGTGAGTCACCCATTTCACCCTCTAATTCAGCACGGGGAACAAGAGCGGCTACAGAGTCAACTACAACTACATCGAGTGCACCTGAGCGAATCAGAGTTTCAGTAATTTCAAGCGCCTGCTCTCCATTATCGGGTTGGGAGACTAATAGTTCTTCTACATTAATTCCCAGGGCTTTGGCATATCGTGGATCAAAGGCGTGTTCAGCGTCAATAAAAGCGGCATAACCACCGGCCTTTTGTGCTTCCGCAATCACCTGAAGGGCGAGGGTGGTTTTACCACTAGCCTCAGGCCCATAAATTTCAGTTACACGTCCGCGTGGAATCCCCTGTACCCCAAGTGCATAATCAACCATGATTGAGCCGGTGGATATTACATCAATATCCTGTATAGCTTCGGCTCCCAGCTTCATAATTGTTCCCTTGCCGTGTTGTTTTTCAATTTGCCCTACGGCAATATCGAGGGCTTTCATTCGATCGTCTTTTGACATGGTATTCGGTTTTTTGAATTTATTTTAGGCAAATATAATGGACAACAGTGACACTTTATGTCACCTTCAATTGAATGATTTCAATATATGTTCAATATATGTGATAGACAAATCTCAGTTGTGTTAATTGCAAATATTTCCCCAAAAAGTTATTTATGTGTGATATATGTTAGAGCAACTTTAAAGAGATTCCTTACAAAAAAAGTTTTAAGAGAGATTTTTCACAACATTTTTTAGCTCAATCATAGCCTGATCTATCTGAGAGGAAGTGATGTATGGAGCAGGTCCAAATCTCAGAATTTCACCACGGGCATCCGTAAAGACTCCATTGTCCATTAGCGAAGCTCGAATTTGCCTTGCATGCGGGGAGGTTAAAGACAAGAATCCTCCGTTTCGTTCCAGCGGTTCTTCGTGTGTGAGGCGTATCACAGATTTGTCAAATTGGTTAGCCAGAAACCGTTCTCTTAGCATTTTAACCTGAGCCAAATATTGTTCCCGCAGTACATTTGGGGATAGCCCGTGTTCCTGAAAAAACTCAACTACCTTTGCAGCCCGAAACTGAGAAGAGGGGTCATAAGTACCACTCGCAAAGCGCTGGTTGCCGTTATCGTATTCTACTGGAGCGTCCGTTCTGGGTTTATCGAGTGAACTGAAGGCAGCAAACCATCCGGTGATAGCTGGACGGTAATTACAATCTTTAGGAAAGCGCAGAAAGCAATTTGATTCTCCCCATTGCAGGTATTTATATCCTCCTATCAGAATAAAGCAGTCTTCAAGTCCGGCTTCACGAATAGAAAGGGGAACAACATTGGTTCCGTGATAGTCATCAATTAAAACTGGGATTCCTTTTTCTCTGGCAGCTGCAGCAATTTCAGTTAAATGTGTATTGATAAGGCAGGTTTCAAAATATACACGGGAAAGCATGATGGCAGACGTTCGGTCATCCATCTCTTCTATGATGCGTTCAGCAAAACTTTCATCGGGTTCGGTTGCTACACGAACAAACTCCAAGCCTTCTTCTTCCAGCCGGTGCAGCTGACGAAACAAAGAATGAAACTCTCCATCTGTGGAGATGATTTTTGGTTTATTTTTCAGATCTAAACTGCTCATCCAGCTAACAAACAATACATGGGTACTTTCTTCCCGGCAGTAGAATCCGTTTGGGTCATCATAAAAATCACGAAGGTAATTTCTCAGTATTTCGGTCTTTTCAAAAGCGATGTCCCATTTGTTATCCACATGCTTTGCGCACACATCAAAATATTCGGTTTGTCCTTCACGGGCTACATCGGGCCAGGCCTGGTGAGAATGCCCGGTAAAGAGCAGTCGATTGGCAACATCAAAATGAGAATAATGAGGAGAGAGCTTATTGGCTAAGAAATCAATATCAGACATATAAAATGAGGATAAACCTAAGATTAAGGGTGCAAAGGTAACTGATTTTGGGTATCAAATGTTCGGATAAGTCAAAATTTAGATCGAATTTCCCACAGGTCTGGAAAAATAGCATGGTTTAGGGTTTTATGAAGATACTTCGCTCCATCAGAACCACCAGTGCCTTTCTTGGTGCCAATGGTTCGCTCCACCATTTTGACATGCCGGTACCGCCATTCCTGAAGTCCTTCATCATAATCTACAAACAGCTCGGCAATAAGAGCTGCCTCCGGATCATTCTGCATAGCTTCTACCAATACTTCCTGAATTTCATCCGAAGGTTCATGAATCAGTCCTTTTTCGTTTACGCGTTTGGGTTCAATATTATAACCCCTGGTTCTTAGGTAAGCACAGAAACTTTCCCACAGGGTGGATTCTTCCATTCGCTTCTTCAATATCCTTATATGTTTGGGCTGATCTTTATGGGCTTCTTTCATTAAAGGAAAGCGAAGGCCGCATATAATTTCCATCTCCCGGAACTGAAGGGATTGAAATCCGCTGGACTGCCCCAGAAATTTCCGAAAGCTGTTGAACTCAAGGGGGGTCATGGTTTCAAGAATATCAATTTGTGAGACCATAGTTTTAAGAATGGTCAAAATCCGCCGCATGGTTTTAAGCGATCCCCAGGTATTACCGGCTTCCAGGTTTTTTCGAAGCTTACCGAACTCGTGTAAAATTTGTTTGAACCACAATTCATAGGTTTGATGAATAATGATAAACAAGGTTTCATCATGTTCAGGTGGGTCAGATTTAAGCTGCTGAAGTTCAAGCAGTTCGTCGATTTTAAGGTAGTTGGTATACGTAAGGCTCATAGGTAAAATTTGATTCATTGAATAATAGCCAGATCAGGTGATTGATGCTAAAGTTCAATTTAAATTTGAAAGGCTGACCTTAAAAACGTTAAAAATCCTGAAGGCAAAACTTATGTAGCTAACATCTACTCGTATTTAAAACACTATTGGTTTCGCCAGAACAATCGACTGTTAACAGAAAGGAGTGAGGGTCTTTGTAAAGCAAAATGATCAAGAACTCTCAATTTTCTGGCCAATAATTGAAGATTTCCGTCTGAATTCTATAGCTGTTTTTCAAAAAGTGGTCTTTTAAATCAGTTTTAAAAAAAATATCTAAGATAATTTTCGCTACTATTTTGAAAAATCGATGTGCTCAAAATTCGCTATTTGATGAGTTGGAAAGTTTTTTTGGTAATAAGGAAATCAACTGAATAAGGGTTTTTTAGTAGTTAAATCTCACTAATTCATTAGAAAATATTCTGGTAAAGTATTTAAAAACATAATTTTGCTGATTGTGAAACAGAATTTAATACCGGAGTTGAGTTTTTTTATAAGGGTATAAGGCGCTTCATGGATATAGTTTGACAGAAGGGTTGATTATTTGAAAGCAATGTTAAACCCAGGCTGTTTATGAAATTCATTTTTATTAAAAAATTCTTCAACAAAAGTTTATTTCTTAATCAGAATTTTATACTATGCGGATTCAGTCAATACTGAAAAAATCCTACAGCGGGATTTCTACTGCTAAAATAATTTGATCTGTTTATGGATGTTAAAAAGCTACTATCATTCTTCTTCTTTTTACTCATTTCACAATCCCTTCTCGCACAAACTGGTAAGATAACCGGCTTTGTTACTGATACGAATGGGGAACCGCTTCCAGGGGTGAATGTTATTATCGAAGGAACTACTCAGGGTACAGCTACCCAGCCAGATGGATACTATCAAATTCTGAACGTGAAACCTGGTACGTATTCTATAAAAGCTTCTTTTATAGGTTTTACACCCGTTGTTGTGGAAGAGGTAGAGGTAAATATTAACCTGACGACTGAGGTTAATATTGAAATGTCCGAAGAAACCTTTGAGGGAGAGGAAGTAGTAGTTGTAGCCGAAAAACCTGTGGTTAAAAGAGATGTTTCTTCAAGTCAGGCTAACATTAGTAAAGAAAATATTGATGCACTACCTGTTGCCAGTGTCACTGATGTGGTTGGGTTGCAGGCTGGTGTTGAAGGTTTGAGCATTCGCGGTAGTGGTTCAGATGAGGTAACGTTTAACTTAAATGGTTTTGCCCTTCGATCAGGTCGTGATAATACCCCTTTTACTGGTATCAGTGTGACTTCAGTAGAAAATGTACAGTTACAAACCGGTGGTTTTAATGCTGAATATGGAAATGTTCGGTCGGGTCTTATTAATGTGACAAGTAAGGAAGGTAGTCCTGATCGCTATACTGTGGATGGCTTGTTTCGAATTACACCGCCCCAGCAAAAAAATGTCGGGCAGGATATAAACAGTCCGAATTCATATTGGCTTAGACCCTATTTAGATGATGAAGTAGCCTGGACAGGAACGAATAATGGCGCCTGGGATACTTACACACAGCGAAATTACCCATCATTCCAGGGCTGGAATGCTTTCTCACAAAGTTTACTTGCTGATGAGGACCCAACCAATGATTTAACACCTGAAGCTGCTCAGCAGGCATTTTTATATCAGCACCGAAAAGATTTTGCGATTACGGAGCCGGATTATGAGATTGATTTAACGGTAGGTGGTCCGTTTCCTGTAATTAGTGATAAATTAGGTGATCTTCGCTTTTCTGTTTCTCTAAGACAGACACAGGAAATGTATATGGTGCCTCTTTCCAGAGACAGGTATGATCAAACAACCTGGCAAACCAAGCTGACAAGTAATGTTGGTCCCGGAATGAAGCTTTCAATTGATGGTATGTATAGTCGGGAAACAGGAACTTCTGAAAGTCAAACAGGTAGTTCTTCTGGTGACTTTGTTGGAGATTCTCATTTCTTCACAAGCAGTACGGATATTTCAGCTGATATGGATCAGGTTAGTTTTATTGAATCCAGATTGTTCGCTACGGATTACTGGGCACCATCTGAAAAAATAAGCAGGAACATCGGTGCTCAGTTCACGCATTCCATAAATAATAATACCTTTTACGAAATTAAGATTAATAACTTTTTCAATAAAACAAGCACCAACCCCGGGGGATTCAGAGATACTTCCGATGTATATACAATAGGTGGTGTTGGTTTTAGCGAAGCTCCTTTTGGCTTTTTTGATGAAACTTCTTTCGGCCTGGCTTCAGGTATGAGGATGGGAGTGGGTATGAGTACTGCCCGGGATAGCAGTGAAGTTTCAGATCTGAATGTGAATTTTGCTATAACCAGTCAGCTGGATCGGTATAATTTGGTAAAAGCAGGAGTTGATTTTACAAGAACGGATAGCCGAATCAATTATGGATCATTTGATAAGGTACTTCCTTCCGGTCGAACACGCTCGGTTTGGAACACAACTCCATATCGTATTGCAGCATATGTGCAGGATAAAATTGAGTTCGAAGGAATGATTGCCAATCTTGGACTTCGTTTAACTTACAACGACCCGAATGTTGACTGGTATGACTATGAGCCCTTTACCGATTTATTCTCTACAGGAAATGCCTCGGCGCTGGACACCGCTGCTACTTCTGATGTAGATCCACAACTTGTATTACAGCCAAGATTAGGTGTTTCATTCCCAATTACGGATGACAGTAAGTTGTTTTTCAACTATGGTCATTTCGTTCAGCTTCCACAACCAGAAAACCTTTATTTAGTCCGTATTGAGCCATTTACCAATACAGTAACAAGGTTAGCTTCGCCTAATAATCCTCTGCCAAAAACCGTTGCATACGAGCTTGGCTATGAGCAAAACCTTTTTGACAATTACCTGGTGAGAATAAGTGGCTATTACAAAGATCTAAGTAATCAGCCTATTCAGGTTTCATTTACCGGGCGAGATAATAGCAGCTATACGGTAAGTCGTCCGTTTTCATATGAAGATATTCGTGGTGTGGAACTTACACTTAGAAAACAAAGAGGTAGATTTTTCTGGGGAGAGATTAATTACACCTATGATGTTCAAACGACAGGTTTCTTTGGAACGCTTGAGAATTACGAAAACCCATTTGAGCAACGACAGTATGAACGCCTGACAGCAGATAACGATATAACAAGATCAACTCCTCGTCCTTTCGCACGTCTGCAATTGTATTTCCAGACACCACCCGAATTAGGACCACAATTTCTTGGTGGCTACCCGTTAGGAAGATGGCAAATTGTTCCTTTGGTTAGCTGGAGAGCTGGAGATAAATTCACTTATACCGGTGGTGGCTCAATCCCAGGAGTTGTAGACAATTTACAGTACAGAGACAGTTGGAGTACGAGCCTTCGAATAACAAAACGTGTTGATCTGGGTGATGGTTCGAATGTGAGATTCTTTGCAGATGTAAGTAATGTTATCAACCGAAGAAACTTTAATATCTTTAATTCGGGACTCATTGACGGTAATGACTATTTAGATTATATGGCATCACTCCACCTTCCAAAAGGAAAGCTTGAGGAAATTAATTTACTAAGCTCCAGGGTGCCCGGAAGTGATAAGCCAGGTGATTACCGCCCTGCCGATGTACAATATGTGCCTATCGAAACAACTACTGATTTGAATACTGTCAGTAATCCTAATGGCAGGGCATTATACTACAATACACAGGAAGGAGCGTACTATCAGTATGAAGATGGAGCTTTTGTGGAAGCTGACAAGGGGTATGTAAACAAAGTGCTGGATGATAAGGCATACATTAATATGCCCAATCAGCAGTTCTTTAATTTTCTTGATCCCAGAACGATCCGCTTCGGTGTAAGATTTTCTTTTTAAATAACAGAGTTGTAAAAATAAAAAAGGCGTAATGAGTAGAAAGAATTTGTATAAGTATATCTGTGCTTCGCTTCTAATAGCAATAGGATTATCTGTTAATGCCTATTCGCAAGTAGAAAACAGGTGGTTATCAGTTGGCTCTTTTCACAATTTTTATTCCAGTATTGGCTCAGAAATTGAAGAAGGCTTTATCAATGAACAACAGGGTGGCTGGCAATGGCCTGCTATTTATAGAGGGCAGGATGCTCAGGCTATGAAGGCTCTCTGGTTAGGTGTTACCAATTATACCGATGAAAACGGAACCACTTTTAATCGACGGGTTGTTCATGTTGGCCCCCGGGTAACTGGTTTGGGAGAATTTTATCCGGTAAGTATGGAAACGGTGAGTAAGTTTGAGCCGCCTTCAGTAAATGTTGATGGATTAGATTCTTTTTCCAAGAGTGTACAGAACGACCGGGTTGATCCAAATCTCGATGCCGATCGTGTGATTCGTACCGAAATGAACACACTTATTGGAGTTACGGTAAAACGTACGATAAAACAGTTTGGCCAAGAGTTTCATGACAATTACCACGTAATTGAGTATACATTTATAAATACGGGTAATACGGATGGTGATCCGGAAATTGAAATGCCTGGTCAGGACATCACAGGATTTATTCCTTATTTTCTGAATCGTATGGCTCCCGTTAAAGCTTCCCGGTATACCATCGGTAATGCGACAGGCTGGGGTGTTAATACAATGAATGATCAGCGGGGTGATGGTGCACGACCCGGTGAACCCGAAGATTTCAGAGCTTCTTTTGCCTGGCATGGGTATTTCCCAAGCTTTGCAACTCCAAACTATGACAATATTGGGGCTCCGATATTTGTCCCGAATACTACAGGTGGTTATTTATCTGCTGATGACACCACAGGCCGGCTTGCAGCCTATCACTTTGTTGGAACCGTAACCTTGCATGCTGATGCTTCATCTACAGACCCAACGGATGACCCCGGACAGCCATTTACCATGTCTTATGAGCACAATGATGATAAATTGTATAGTAACAACGACGCCTTTAATGTCACGAAAATGGAGGAAGAATATGAAATGATGAGCCGCGGAAGGGTGACCCCACGACATGCCTATGTTGTAGAGCCAAGTGGATTCGATGGTTTTGTAAACCCAACAAATGCACCTACTCCACCGGATGAACAGGGCGGGCAAGCATATACCTATGGTTACGGTCCATACGATATTGCCTTCGGAGACAGTGTGACTATAGTTATTGCTGAGGCTTCATCAGGTATATCAAGGGAATTGGCAAATGAAACGGGTGCTGCATTCAAGAGAGGTGAGATTGATGCCGAACAAAAGAACAGGGTAGTATTCCAGGGTAGAGATTCTTTATTTCAAACGTTTGAAAGAGCTATTGCAAACTATGAGTCGGGTTATGCAATCCCAGAGGCTCCGGAACCTCCCAGTCTTTTTACAGTAACTTCTGCAGGTAATGGAATTGACCTTGAATGGGAATATACCGGTGACACATCAAATCTTAATGGCTTTAGAATTTATCGTGCATCGGGAAGACTGGACAGTACTTACCGGCTTCTCTATGAGGCTGACGCCAGTGAAACCTTTATCAAAGATGGTGACGTAGATCGTGGCCCTGAATATTTGCTTGATCCGCCCATCCGCGGACTTGACTACTATTATTATATAGTTAGTGTAGGATCTTTGAATAACGACCCGACCGGACAAACACCGACAAATACTGAGTTGATAAGCAACCGCTATTATATGCAAAGTTATGATCCGGCCCGACTGCTCAGACCTGCGGGTGAAGCCATGGAAGATATTCGTGTGGTGCCGAATCCATACAGGGCAAACTCACCTGTTGAATTGAAATTTGGAAGTGTAGCCAGTGAAGACCGGGTAGCATTCTTTGAAGTGCCCAGCAGATGTACAATAAACATCTATACTGAGTTAGGTGAAAAAATAAAGACTTTGACCAATACAAATGGAAGTGGAGATATCTACTGGGATGTCAAAACAGACTACCGTCAACGAGTAGCTAGTGGCATTTATATTGCCCGAATTATCAACGAAGATCCAAACGATGATGAGTTTGGTAAAGTAGCTACAAGAAAAATTGTAATCATACTATAGGTGTAAAAGTGAGATTAAGTAAAGCATTATTCCTCTGTATTTTAGCGCTTCTTTGTACCACAGATATATATGGACAAAAGAAGAGGGCGCAAACAAGTATGAAATTTTTAAGTGTATCGCCATCTCCGCGAGCTTCGGCGATGTCTGAAGCGGTTACATCTGTAGAGATGGGCGCTTATTCAGCCTTATACAATCCAGCTACTATGGCTTATATAAATGGTACGTATACGGCTAGTGTAGGTGCGGTTCAATGGATTGCTGATATCAATCACAATTCAGCTTCGCTGGTTTATCAGCCTGCTGATGGGAAATATGGTGTTATTGGAGTAAACGCTATTTCTGTTGATTATGGAGAAATCCTTTCCACTGCCCGGGCAGACAATGAACAAGGGTATGTTGATTTAGGAACTATAAATCCAACGGCTTTTGCTGTAGGTCTGTCGTATGCAAATGCGATTACAGATCAGTTTTCGGTAGGTGCTAACTTCAGGTACAGTAATCAGAATTTAGGAAAAGCAGCTGTAACCATGGATGGTTCCGGAGGTTATGAATTACAGTCGTTTTCTGCGGGTACAGGAGTACTCGATTTTGGTGTACTTTATAAAACAGGTTTTGAGAGTTTGAACTTTGGTATGGCGCTCAGAAACTTTTCTCCTGAAGTAAGTTACGACGATGAAGGGGCTGAACTCCCTCTTACTTTCAAAATTGGAATTTCGATGGATGTGTTAGATCTAAGTAACCTTGACCCGGATGTTCACTCTCTTCTTGTCAGCATTGATGCAAACAGGCCTCGTGATTACGATGAGCAACTGCTTTTTGGTCTGGAGTACACGTTCATAGATCGATTTGTAATAAGGGGAGGATATGGTTTTCCAAAAGATGAAGAGCAGCTAACTTTTGGTGCCGGTATAAAGCAACCTATTGGCCCCATGGTCTTAAGTGTTGACTACTCGTACACTCAGTTTGGTGTATTTGGTGAAGTAAACAGATTTAGTGCTCAAATAGGATTTTAAATGACATTAGTAAGTATGAAGTTTAGAAAAATAAATCACATCGTATTATTGGTAGTTTTAACTACAGGGCTAATATCTTGTAAAGAAGGTAACAGTGTATATGATCCTGATTATGAGCCTTCAAGGCCAAACCCTGTTGTTACAAATATAACACCGGTAGATGGATATCTGGCTGGGGTTGATTCCGTTATCGTAACCGGAGAGAACTTTGCAACAGATCCTGATAGTGTCACCATTAATTTTGGTGGATCTGCGGGTGTCGTCAAAAGTGCAACTAAAACACAACTTGTAGTACGGCCTGGAACTATTTGGGGAGACGATTTAAATGTTAGGGTATCTGTACGAGGAGCTGAGTTTTTTAGTGACTCATACCTCTATGATCTGATTCAGCCTTTTGGGCTTTATCCCGGAGTCGCTTCCTCAAACAATCCAAACACCCCTGTTGCTGTAGATGCACAAAACAATGTTTACGCTATAATAAATACGAACGGAATTATTCGTTATACCCGAATTTCTCCGGATGGGACCGTTACCACCGATAACACCCGATATCAGGGTGAGCTTGACGATGATGATAACCCTTATCCATCCGACAGTACTATGAGGTTTAACAGCTATTCTGCACTGGCAGTAGGCCCAAATGGGGATCTTTTTCTGGCACAACAGAGTTTGCGGGCAGTTTTCGTGAAAACTTTTGGCAACGATTTGCAGGAAGACGTTTGGGCTGCTTCAACTACAAATGCTCTCAAGATCCGTGACATGGTTTTTGATAATAACGGATTCTTATGGGTTGTAGGTGTAGATAGTGACCAAATTCACCGGTTTAATGTAACTAACAGAGCCGAGTCTAAAACGAATTTCGCTGGTGCATTTTCATCAGTGGCTTTTTATGCTGCCAATAATGAGCTGTATGTTGGAGGTGAAATTCAGGGAGGCCAAAAAGTATGGAAATTCACCATTGATGGTGGAGGTAATTTGACTCAGGGTGGACTATATTTTGATTATTCCCAACATTACGGCGGTAGCATTTCGGATATGATTTTGGCCTCAAACGGTGAATTGATTATAACAACGGGTAGAGAAATAGATGATGTATCGAAACCAAGCATGGTACGGGTATACCCGGATGGAAGACATGAAGCATTTTATGAAGGCATGCTGAAGCCCGGAATTACGAGTATAACCTGGCGTGATGATGAGTTTGCTGTGGTTACTGTAAGAGGAGATGATGAGAACAGTATCAATTTTTTGAATATGTATGACCGCACAAGAGCAGGAATTTTCGGTTTTTAACTGAAACGATAACACAAATACTTAATCTAAATAATCAAACGCATAGATAAACAGATACAAAGGAGATAATTATGAAAATGAATAAAATACTAACCGTGCTTAGCTTCATGCTTATACCAGCATTGGCTTTTGCACAAAATTGGACTCAGGACGATACTTTCGTACCGGAAGAAGGTGATACATGGGTAGAAGTTCATGGTGTTGCCGTTGACGGCGAAGGTAAAATCTGGATACAACCTTTTGGTGCAACCGATAGTGTTACACTAAACAGAACCGGGGTAAAAGTAGCGACACGCGTAATCTACATCTATAATCCTGATGGTACACCAGCTTCGTTTTCACCACTCAAAGTTATTGAGTATGAAGATGACACCCCAGCTGATACTTTAGGTCAGGTGTGGCAAGGTGAAGCTTACGAAGGTTATTCAGGACGTGGTATTGAAGCAGATTATAATGGAGACATTATTATCTCTCAGTTTAACCGTGTTTACAAGGTAGATCATACAACAGGTATGGGTATCGCCAAAGTTGATCCAGGTATTGGTTCTCTTGGTGAAGCTTCTGCTGATAAAAATGGAAACATTTATGTATCTGCTGTAGTAGCCACAGATGCTCCGATTATCAAGTATGATTCAAATCTTGAAAACCCGGAAGAACTGCTTACTCTGACTTCAGGTTTCTCTCGTGATCTTCAGGTTTCTCCGGATGGTAATACAATCTGGTGGGCTGGTTATACTGGTCCTGGAGTATTGCGTTATGCTCGTGCAAGTGAATTCGAAAGTTTCCCAACGGTACCAGATACTGTACTAAGAGGAATCAGAGCTGAAAGCTTCGACCTTCACCCACAAACATTCCACCTATGGGTAGGTTCAGGTTCATTGAATGATGTTCCGGGCGAGCCATATCAGCCACAAACATGGTATGCATTTGATTATGCAGATCTTGATCCTGAGACCACACCAACCGCATTGGATAGTATTGAATGGGTAGCTGGTGCTGATGTTTCCGGAGGATATGATCAAGCCAGACCTCGTGGTCTAGATTTCTCACCTGATGGTACTATCGCTTATGTTGGTGCTTTCAGCGCAACAGAAACGGCTGTTGATGTTCAGAAGTTTACAACCGAGCAGGTTTATACTTCTAACGAGAATAATGGAAAATCTGATATTCCAGAAGGATATACCCTAAAGCAAAACTATCCGAATCCATTTAACCCAACTACCAATATCGAGTATTCGATTAACGAAGCTGGTCCTGTTACAATTAAAGTGTATGACATGACTGGTCGTGAAGTTGCTACATTAGTAAACTCTCGCATGAGTGCAGGCGATCATACCGTATCTTTTGATGCGTCTAACCTGTCTTCAGGCGTTTATATTTACATGTTGCAAACAAACGGAGTTCGTTTAACGAACAAAATGACTCTTATTAAGTAAAAGGCATAAAGCCACAAAAAAGGCAGCCTTGTGCTGCCTTTTTTTTTCTATATATCGAAATTATAAAATCATGTTGTTAAGAAAACCCATTTCAATCCTTTTGCTATGCCTGTTTTGTTACATAAATGTTCAGGCTCAAGAGAATCAGCCACCAAAAAAAGAATTTAGAGCTACATGGATGGCTACGGTCATTAATTTAGACTGGCCCGCATCCGGCAACATACCCGTTAGCTTTCAGAAACAAAGCTTGTTAGACCGATTGGATGACATGAAAGCTGCTGGTATAAATACACTGTATTTCCAGATAAGAACAGAAGGAGACGCACTATATGATTCTGACATTGAGCCATGGTCGAAGTACCTTACCGGCGAAGAAGGTGTTGCTCCGGATCCATATTGGGATCCTTTAGAATTTGTAATTGAAGAAGCCCACAAAAGAGGGATGGAGCTTCATGCCTGGTTGAACCCATATCGGGCTATGCGCATGATCCCGGGCGATTTTACCCAAAAAGTATTTAATAATGAAAATATAGATGAAAGCTTAAAGCCGTTCCTGGGAAGGTATTATGATGCAGAATCAAAAAATAAACTTCCGGGTACTACCGCACGAGATTCTATGCATGTAGCTAATAAGCATCCGGAATGGTTGTTTGTAATGAATGATGCAATTGCCATTATGAATCCGGGCTTACCTGAAGTAATTGATTACAATATTGATGTTGTAATGGATGTAGTGAACCGTTACGATGTCGATGGTATTCATTTTGATGATTACTTCTACCCGTATCCACCCAATCATATGGCCAGCAACAATAATGATACCCTTGATGATGATACCTTCGCTCAATACCCAAGAGGGTTTGATAATAAAGATGATTGGAGAAGAAATAACATCGATCTGTTTGTAGAAATGCTTCACGATAGTATTCAGGTTGTGAAACCATGGGTGAAATTTGGTATTAGTCCTTTTGGAATATGGAAAAGCGGAGTGCCAAGTGGAATCAGCGGTATGGATGCTTACAGCGTTGTCTATGGTGATGGAGTGGCCTGGCTGGAAGCACAAACGATAGATTATATAACACCACAGCTATATTGGGCCTTCTCCCGATTTGGTACCGGACAGGATTATGGAAAACTCGCTGATTGGTGGGCTGAACAAGCTGCAGCTAATGGCCGGCATATATACCCCGGACATGGACTATACCGTTCTAGCAGCAGTACCTATTCAAATACACTATTTGATGCAGATGAAATACCTCGTCAAATCCGGCACAATAGAAATAATGAAAATATATCAGGAAGTGTGTTCTTCAGGTCAAGTAACATTACAACCTATTCGTCCAAAGGATTTGCTGATTCACTAAAGAATAATTACTACAAGTATGCAGCTTTACAGCCTACGATGGATTGGAAGGATACAAGTATTCCCAATTCACCTGAAAACCTTGTTGTTAACAGGGATTCGGAGAAAGAGTATGTATTTGAATTAAGCTGGGATAGACCTCAAATCGATGTACAGACTAAAACATCCGCTGCCGGTCATGTCGATACATTGATTAAATATGCGATTTATCGTGTCGATGCCGGTTCTTCACCTAATGCAGTCGAAGAAATGGAGAGCCCTTACAACTTGATTGCCGTTACAGGAGAAACGAGCTATACGGATGTCACCCCGCCTTCAGAAGAAAGTCATTGGTATTTTGTAACAGCTGTTAGCAGAAATAATGTAGAGAGTGAGCCTACATCTGCAGTTGAAGGAGGTATTGTTGTTTCAAATGAGGAAACAACGGAAACTCCGGAGCAGATATCATTGTCACAAAACTATCCTAACCCTTTTAACCCGGTTACAAGGATAACCTTCGATCTGCCTAATAGTGGCTTTACGACTCTGAAGGTTTATGATATGCTTGGAAGACAAGTTGCAGAGCTTGTAGGGCGAACTATGGTTGCCGGAGAGCATACGGTTAACTTCGATGCATCCAAATTGTCTTCAGGTATTTATATTTACCAGCTGAAGATGGGAGATGTTTCTATGACCCGAAAAATGACGCTCATTAAGTAATGTCGTCCAGAAGATCGTTTTTAAAAAATGTTGGAATTAGTGCCCTGGGAATGGGCACTTTTTTCAATACTAGCAAGAATAATGAGGAAAGCTTTCGGATTGTTCACCTTACCGATCAGCATGTAACATCCCGGCGACAGGGACATCTAGGGTATAAAAAATGTATCGAATCCATAAACTCATTGGAACCTTCCCCAGATTTGGTACTGATGGGTGGAGATATGGTGTTTGATGGTTTGTACACAGAACTTGAGACCTATAAAGAATCCATCCGGCTCTATAAAAGTGCTACTGATGAGCTAAGGATGCCTTATTACAATTGCATTGGAAACCATGATGTACTGGGGTTATCATCACGCCGAAAAGTTCCTGCCGACCATCCCGGCATTGGGAAAAAAATGATTATGCAAGAGATGGGGATGGAAAAAGATTACTACAGTTTTAATCACAACGGGTGGCACTTTGTGATTTTGAATTCGATTTTTGAGTTTGAAGGCGAAAATGGCCCGGCTTATAAAGCTATGATCGGTGAAGAGCAGTTGGATTGGCTTCGTTACGATCTTGGTGATCATAAAGACATGCCAACAATTGCGGTTTCGCACTTAGCTGCTTTTT
Source organism: Gracilimonas sp. (assembly GCF_040218225.1). Lineage (NCBI taxonomy): Bacteria > Pseudomonadati > Balneolota > Balneolia > Balneolales > Balneolaceae > Gracilimonas > Gracilimonas sp. The sequence continues at coordinate 156,828 of NZ_JAVJQO010000002.1, read as the reverse complement.
CTCATAAAGGGCAAATTAATAATGATTTTGAGATGATGGCTATGAGCCCATTCGTTCTACAGGATAACATAGAGCTTCGGCATGTTCTGGAACGACATAATGTAAAAGCTTTACTTCAGGGACATACCCATATCAGTGAAGACTTTAGATTTAATGATGTATGGTATATCACCTCTCAAGCTGCCTCTGCAGCCTGGTGGGGAGGTAATTGGTTAGGATTTAAACCCGGCTATACAGTTCTGGAACTTGGAAAAAAAGATATTTTACAGTGGTATCCGGTTGAGTATGAATGGGAGCATCAGCTAGAGCCCGACGATACCGTAGAAAGACAGAGAATAGAAGAGAGGCAACATTTGGAGCAAAGACAGGATAGTCTTTATAACGTGGAAGTAGATAAAGATTAGAACAAGAGCTCTGACTGTACATTAAACATTATTTCCTAACACTTACAACACCTGATATGAAGAAGTCGATCTTAATTTTTGCACTAAGCATACTATCAATCCAGAGCATTGCTCAAATTAAATATGATACTTTGAGTGTGCAGCAAATTGGTGATGGGATATTTCACTATACAATCGAAGCTCCTGCCGTTCCCTGGACATTTGATGTTGTAGAAGTAGATCTCACTAAATCTGAAACAAAACTGGAAACAGTAAAAGCTCAGGATACTTTTGGCGGTTATGAAAAAACCAGTTCCATGTCGCAGAGAAAATCGTTTGAAGGACATCAGGTAGTTGCAGCGGTTAACGGTGATTTTTATGGAGGGGGAAATCCAACTAATGCCCAGGTTATAAAAGGGGAAATAATAAAAAAGCCGATTAGCAGGGATGTATTTGGATACACAAAAGACAAAAAAGTTTTCATCAACCCTACTGCTTATACCGGTAAACTACGATCGGGGAATGATGAATTTGATATTACAGGAATAAATCAGGCTCGAACCACAGATGCGTTGGTTTATTACAATCAGTATTTCGGATCATCAACCGGAACCAACCAGTTTGGTACAGAACTTATCTTAAAAGGTATTGATGAATGGGTTGTAAATGGTGAAGTACGAGCAGTAGTAGTCGAGAAAATATCTGCCGGTGATGCCGAGTTTACCGATTCTACTTTTGTACTATCCGGACATGGGACTTCTGCAAACGATCTGGATGGATTTCAGGCCGGAGATACTGTACGTGTAGAACATCAGTTATTACCCGGTTACGACAATATAAAAGAGGTTGTAGGTGGCCGTGGTAAGTTTCTGAATGATGGGAATAATGAGGGTGATTGGCCGGAAAGACATCCCAGGACGGCAGTGGGTTTTAATGCAGACTCTACCAAACTTTACCTGATGACCGTTGATGGAAGACAGGCTTCAAGTGCAGGAATGACTCTGACAGAAATGGGTGAGTTCATGAAAAGATTTGGAGTTGAGAATGCCCTGAATCTTGATGGTGGAGGTTCTACGACCATGGTGGTTCACAACAATGTAGTTAATGATCCTTCAGATGGAATTGGTGAACGAGCTGTTGCTAATGCACTGATGGTGGTTTCATCAAAAGAGAAAACCGGTTTGCTTGAGAACCTGAATCTGGCTCCGTCTTTTAAGAAAGTATACAGAGGAAATACATTTAACTTTTCAGTAAGTGGGAGTGATGTAAATCATTATCCCATCGAGCTTGATTCTCAAAACCTGAGTTTTTCTCTAAGTGAAGGTTTTGATGCTGCAATAGACAGTGAAGGAAATTTTACTGCCGGCAACACTCCGGATACCGGATATGTGTATCTGGAATATGAGGGACTTAAAGATACCGCGATGGTTATTGTAAAAGGCATAACCGATTTCTCAATCTTCCCGCAGCATGCTGTTACCGATAGTTCCTATGCATTTAATTATTTCAACGAGTCATATGATTTTGACGGGCAGAAACAGGAAGTCGGAAATGCCGGTATTAGCTGGGAAGTTGAAAACCCGGACATAGGAATGATCACAAATGGCACTTTTAAAGGGATTAGTGAAGGAATAACAAATGTAATCGGAACGTACGATGGAGTTTCAGATACAGCTGAAGTAGAAGTACAGATTGGCACTGGACGGGAATTACTAAGCAGTTTTGAGAGCCTTGATGGCTGGTCTTTGGATGGACTGAATATAGATCTGGAAAACTCCGCACTGGTATTGGTAGATAGTGTTGCCACTGATGGTGAACACTCCCTGCGATTGGACTACGAGTTTGAATATAATAATACACCTACTGTATGGGCTTATCTGGAAACAGATATCCCGGTATTTGGGGTGCCAGATTCCATTAACTTCCATGCCAGAACAGATGGTAAAAAGCATTTGATCGACTTAGCCCTGGAGGATAATAATGGTGAATCTTTCACGATTCGTGTAAAAAAATGGGCAGAAAGTACTGACTTCGATATTTATCCCTCTCTGATGAGTGACCTTAGCCCTGTTGACCCTTTCAATACTTTCTACTATCCCATAACAATCAAGAGCATAGGCTTTAAGCTGGCATCGGATCAGCAAACCGGAGAAAGGTACTCGGGTTCTATTTTTATTGATAATCTTGAGGTTGTTTATCCAAACCAAACGGCTGTTTCCAATGAAAAAACCGGAGATACTGAAATTCCAACAGATGTTTCTTTGAAACAAAACTATCCAAACCCTTTCAACCCAACTACGAAAATCTCATTTACCTTGCCAAGTGCAGATCAGGTTGACCTGGAAGTTTTTGACGTGTTGGGCAGAAGAGTAGCTTCCCTGGTAGATGAGAGGCTGGGTGCTGGTAGCCACACCATTAATTTTGATGCAAGCAGATTATCATCTGGAATCTATTTATACAGACTGACTACAGGTGAAGCTACCATTTCCAGAAAAATGACGCTTATAAAATAAAAGAGCTAAACTTTTATAATGATGTTTTTCTTTTTCATAAAGGCTGCCAGCAGGTAAAACAATACAATCCATAGTACCGCATATAAAACAGAGGCATTGATGGGTGAAGCTATCGAGTTTAAAACCACTTCATAGATCCACCCTTTCAGCGTATAGGATTCACCGCCATATGAAAACCGGATCATATTAAATAACCGGGCAATGATTCCACTCAGAAAGAAGACGGTAATGGCATTTATGCCGTAGGCAACGCCCCAGTCGGTAAAACGCTGTTTCCCTTTAACATCAATAAACCAATAGCAGAGCCCAAAAATGCACATGGCTTGTCCGCCTGTGAAAAGCGTGTAAGAACTCGTCCAGATATTCTTGTTAATTGGGAAAATCCAGCTCCACACATAACCGAGCATGATGAGTATAAATCCCCAAATAAAGAACTGTAAAGTTCTTGAGGATTCGGTGTCCTTGTCGCTCATTAACATTCTGCCCGTCCAGATTCCAATCAGTGTACTGCCAATGGCAGGAAGTGTACTAAGCAATCCTTCAGGGTCCCAATTCTCTTTCCACATATGACCAGATAATAGCATTTGATCAATGTATGCTGCAAGATTACCTTCTGCGGAGTCGATGGCTCCAGCCCCATAACCGGGAACCGGGATACCCATCATCAATATCCAGTATCCTATCAGAAGTCCGGCAAGGGTGAGCATTTGGGTTTTGGGTTTAGTGTAAAGAAAAAGAGTAGCACCAATAGCATAGCAGATGGCGATTCTTTGCAAAACACCCGGAATCCGTATATCAATCAGGTTTTGATGTAAACCAAAGTCGGGAATGAAGGTGAGGTATGGAAAAGCAGAAAGGGCAAGCCCAAGGCCGAATATCTTGGCGGCTCTGACCAGCGTCTTCTTCAGTAAATCCGAATCATCTGCACCTTTGGCTCTCGCTTTGGTAAATGCCAGAACAATGGAAACCCCAACAATAAACAGGAAAAAGGGGAATATAAGATCTGTTGGAGTCCAACCATGCCAGGGAGCGTGTTTTAAAGGTCCATAAATGTGAGACCATGATCCGGGGTTATTTACCAAAATCATGGCGGCCACTGTAGCCCCCCTGAAAAAGTCCAAAGATACAAGTCGTTTGCCGGAAGAAATGCCGCTTAGTGTAGTCATATTTTTTCATTAATTAGCCCGAATAGTATAAAAAAAGAAACCAAAGTGGTAATGAAATAATGTGTTAAGTATCTTCGCTACAATCAATTAAAATGGATGAATGAGTATACTAATAGCAGACAGCGGTTCAACAAAAACAGAATGGATTTTAGTCAATCAAAATGGGGAGAAAGAATATTTTCATACTGATGGTTTGAATCCATATTTCATGTCTCTGGAGCAGTTAACGAAGGTTATTAATGAAGGACTGGTTAGTGCCCTCAAAGATAAAACCGTTGACGAAATCTTTTTCTATGGTGCGGGATGTGGAACCGAAAGGAGCAAAGGCATAATTCGAAAAGCAATATCAACTTGCTTTGGTAGTGCAACCATTACCGTTGATACCGATTTGTTGGCAGCTGCCAAGGCTTGCTTCTGGGATAAGCCGGGAGTAGCCTGTATTCTGGGAACAGGTTCTAACTCTTGCCTGTATGATGGAGAGAAAATCATAAACCAGATTCCTTCACTTGGTTTTACACTGGGTGACGAGGGTTCCGGAGGGTATTTCGGTAAGAGAATCCTGCGAAGCTATTTCTATAATTTGATGCCTTCTGATCTTAGAAAGGAACTTGAAAAAAGACACGATATGGAGCTGGATCAGATTTTGCAAAAAGTATATAAGGAGCCCAATGGGAATAGATTTGTGGCTTCTTTTTCACATCTTTTGGGTGATTTTGCAGAGCACGATTTTATCAAAGATATAGTTCGGAGTGGCTTTGAGGATTTTGCAGAAAAGCAGCTCGCCTACTTTGGAGATATTACAGATAAAGACATTGGCTTTGTCGGTTCCATAGCAGCCATTCACAGAGAAACATTGGAAAAGGTTCTCGCAAAGAGAGGACTGAAGCTGGGTATTATTGTAAGAAAGCCCATTGAAAGATTGGTGGACAACCATCTCGGGAAGTAGAACTCTTACAGTTTAGCTTTTAGATCGAGGATACGGGAAACGGAGGCATCGATTCGATTCTCTGTTACTTTTCCTTCATCCAGTAATTGTTCAACCGCAGCAATGGCGTCCTTAAGTTCTACTTGTTCTTTGAGAAGGTTATTGCCAAAACAGAAGATATCCAGCCCTGCATTAAGGCCATTTCCCAGAGATTCTTTTAGGGAATAATGATCTGAAATGGCGCGCATCTGCATATCATCTGAAATTACCACACCGGTAAAGCTCAGCTTTTCCCTCAAAATATGCTGCAGAACATTTTCAGAAAGGGTGGCAGGCATATTTTCGTCCAGCTTAGAATTAAAAATATGAGCCGTCATAATCATTTGACAATTCCCTTCGGTGATTAATGTTTTGTAAGGCTCCAGCTCATCTTCTTTCCAAGTATCAGTCACATCAACGAAACCAGCATGGGTATCGCCTTCTGCACTGCCATGTCCCGGAAAGTGCTTACAGCAGGTGAGAATATTTGCTTGCAGGTGGCCTTCGATATAAGCTCTTGCATGCCGGGTTACCTTCTCGCGAGATTTGCCAAATGAGCGTTCCCGTTTCGCAATAATAGAACTTTTCGGGTTGGAACTCAGGTCAAGAACAGGGGCAAAGTTCAGATTAATACCCGCTTTAGCAAGAGTTTCTGCAATATGAAGGGAATGTGATCTTGTAAACTCAACATCATCTTTTTCACCCAGATTTTGGTGAGACAACGTTTCCGGAAATCCATATTCTGGTTTGAGCCGGTTTATTAAACCGCCTTCCTGATCGATGCCAATTAATAGCGGAGATTCTGAGGCTTTTTTTAACGAGGCGGTCAGGCGACGTACCTGTTCCGGTGATTTTATATTATGAACCGGTTGGTCGTGTACCATGTCTTTATCAAAGAGGATAACACCACCGGGTTTATACTGTTCAATATTCTCCAATATTTCAGAGCTTTCAGAAATATCGTTCCCCCTGAACCCTATTAAAAAAAGCTGTCCAATTTTTTCTTTTAAAGTAAGTTGTTCTACTGTTCTTATTTTATTGCTGGGCATTTGATTGCGAGGGGTTTTTATTTTTTACAAGTAGTAATCATTAGTGCCTGAAGTTCAGGTTGAGAATGTATAACTTCAACAGCTTAAAACGAAAAAAAAATCAGCCATTTTATTATGATTAAAAATGTTTTCCTTTTACTTCTTATGAGTTTTTTGGGGTTTTCACCAAGCTTTGGTCAATCCTCAGAAATGGTCAAAACTGGAATTGAAGTACTTTCTGAAAATAACTTTGAAATGCTTAAAGGGAAGAAAGTAGGACTTATAACCAATGCTACTGGTGTAAATTCGGACTTGGTTTCTACAGTTGACCTGATCTACAATGCTCCCGGAGTAGAGCTCACTGCTTTGTACGGACCTGAGCATGGAGTTAGAGGGGAGTTTGCAGCTGGAGATAAGGTAGACACCTATGTGGATGAGGTAACGGGTGTAACCGTGTTTTCGCTGTATGGAGCTACCAGAAAACCAACACCCGAGATGCTGGAAAATGTTGATGTACTCGTTTATGATATTCAGGATATTGGCGTTCGTTCATATACCTATATCAGTACAATGGGTTTAGCGATGGAAGCTGCTGCAGAACACGACCTTGAATTTGTGGTCCTGGATCGTCCTAATCCGTTGGGCGGAGAGAAAGTGGAAGGCAATATTGTAGAAGAAGGCTACATTTCATTTGTAAGCCAGTTCCCGGTTCCATACATCTATGGGCTTACACCGGGTGAAGTTGCCAAAATGATTAATAATGAAGGTTGGCTGAAAGATGGTAAAAAGTGCAAGCTTACCATTGTGGAGATGGAAGGCTGGAAAAGGGACATGACTTTTGATCAAACGGGTTTGCCCTGGGTGCCTACCTCACCGCATATCCCGCACGAATATTCCGCCTATTTTTACGTAGCCACGGGAATAATGGGAGAGCTTGGAGTGTTCTCAGAAGGTGTTGGCTATACATTACCGTTCCAGGTATTTGCAGCCGAGTGGATTGATGAAAGGGAACTCGCAGAACGCATGAATGCACTGGAAATACCAGGTGTGATTTTTCGTCCGACCGTTTTCAAACCTTTCTACGGCAGAGATCAGGGTAAGACTTTGCATGGCGTTCAAATTCATTTCAACGATTACACCAAAGCTCATTTAATGAAGCTGCAGTTTTGGTTTATGCAGGTTCATAAGGAAATGTATCCCGATAAAAATGTTTTCGAAATGGGCAAAAACCGATGGAGTATGTTTGAGAAAGTTACAGGTACTGATCAAATCAGGAAGTTATTCAGCAAGAATTATAAGGTTTCTGACATTGAAGAGTACTTGTCTAAAGACACGGCTGCTTTCATAGAAAAATCATCAACTTATTACCTATACAATTAATTATTACATGAAGTATTTAAGCTTAATCATAGCCTTTTTTATATCACTAATCAGTTTTCAAAGCCTGCAGGCTCAGGTCGATTCTTTGCGGGTTGATTCTTCCCTGGTAACCAGTGATTCACTATATCTGAATATCGTGATCCCTGAAACGGATACGGTTACCTATGGCTATTCCCGATATCGTGTGGCAGCCAATACAAATCCAGCTGCGGAAGCTTATATAAATGGTAAGCCAGTGAAAGTGTATTCAAGCGGTGCATTTATCGATATGATAGAGCATCGGGATGACACTACTCAAATTGAATTCAGGGTTGAATTGAATGGAGAGGAAATGTCAAAAACCATGTATTTGGTACGACCAGAGCCTCCCAAAGCTATTGATACGAAAGGGAGCGTAATTTCCAGTCAATTTATGAAACCTGCCAGTGAGCTTTGGCTGATGACGGGCGAGGTTCTCGAGGTTCAATTCCTGGGAACACCGGGTAAAGAAGTGGTTTTTAATATCGACTATTTCAAAGATGATATTCCGATGAAGGAAGTGCCTGAAGAGGTAGCGGGAATAGAAGGATTATATCAGGGAAGCTATACAGTAAAGCCGGGTGATTTAGTAAAAGACAAACACATCACTTTTAAAATGAAGAAAGGTCTTTTCTCCCACGAAAAGAAAAAGAGTGATTATACCGTAAGTTTCAACGGACTGCCACGCGTAGCAGAAGTTGTGGATGAGGCAGCATACCTGAATATCGGAATGGGGTCTGACCGTTTGGGAGGAGCACGGTATGGAGAACTCGAGCCAGGAGTGAAGCTTAATATTATTGGCCAAAAAGAAGATAATTACCGGGTTAAGCTTTCCAGAAGCCTGAGTGCGTGGATACCGGTTCGGTTTGTAGAACTAAAGAGTGAATACGTTTCACCTTCGGAATCATTAACAGGTAATATTCGTGTTTCAGGAAGAGATAAGTCGGACCTGATCACGCTCACACTTTCAGAAAAACTGCCTTACATCACGTACCAGGAACTGGATCCCAACAGAATCATCGTTGATGTATTTGGAGCAACTTCCAATACAAACTGGAAAATAAAGCATAAAAGCTCAGAAGGAATAAAAGATGTGACCTGGCAGCAGGTTGAAGATGACCGCTTCCGGTTAGTGATTGAGCTTAATAGCAGCCAAAACTGGGGCTATACTGTGGGATATGGATGGGGTTCTCAGCTTAATGTTGAAGTAAAGCGGCCTCCGGTAGTAACCAATTTCAACAGTCCGCTAGACGGCAGAACAATCTCAGTTGATGCTGGCCACGGTGGAGATAATAATGGCTCACTGGGAGCTGCAGGAAATCTGGAGAAAGATGTGACTCTTGAAATATCATACAAGTTGCAGGAACTGCTGGAGGAAAGAGGTGCGAAGGTGGTATTGCCCAGAACTGATGACAGCTATGTTTATATGAGTGAGAGAAAGGAAAGAACCCTTGAGGCTAATGCAGATATCCTGGTGAGTATTCATACAAACTCGATTGGTTATGGAAGTGATCCGATGGATATCAGAGGCACAGGTTCGTTTTATAAGCACATGGCCTTTAAGCCCCTTGCAGAAATCATGTACGATAAAATGCTTGAATTAGGGTTTAAAGATTATGGGTTAACGGGCAGCTTTAATTTCTCGCTGAATGCACCGATAGAATTTCCAAATGTGCTGGTTGAGACGGCCTTTATTTCTAATCCTGAAGAAGAAATTTTGCTAACGGATCAGGATTTTCAGTATAAAATGGCCGAACAAATTGTGGAAGGGCTTGAGGAGTTTTATTTACAGCATGGATACCTTGAAACGGTTTCTGATATGCCTGAAAAATAAAAGGCGCTACTTATAATAGCTTTTTAAGAGGTACTTAAATCCAACCATAAATAAGGCTTGCTTTACTCTTTGATCAGAAGAGCGGCCGGAAACTTGGGTGTCCAGGTGCTTGAATTTTGCTTGAATGATGTATCTGTTAAAAAATGCGATACCAATTCCGCCCGTCAGGTGGCCGGTAAGTCTTGTGTTATCGAAATCCTGGTACCCACGACCATCAACCTCATAGTTGATGGAAATACCCTTTCCGGATTCAAAATCTTTACCAAGGCCAAGTTCTCCATATAATTTAAGAGCATTGTTGACAGGCCAGTATCCCCTGACTCCAATAGTGCTTTGGATAACCTGATATTCCAGGTCTATTACCTGTTGGGTACCAAGTAATATTCTTTCGTCGCTATCGCTAAACTTCACATACCCACCGGTAAAAAAGAAACCAATACGATTCTTTAAAGAGGGGATAAGATATTCCACATCAGCCTCGATGTACGGAGTAGTGCCAGTAAACCTGGCGTTTTCTGTATCCAGAATTACATTCGTGCTTTCCACAAAATATTTAGATCTCCCATAGCTAATTCCAACATTCAGATACTTTGCAGAGAGGGAAGGAATTCCTGTGTATCTCTTAAATTTTTCCTGTACGCAATTGTTATAATCGGAAAAAGCCGTTATTAGCTGTTCTTTATTATACCGGAGAAAAGAAAAATCATAGGATCCGCATTGCAGGCTGCTTGCAAGCTGTTCCCGGAAAGCATTATCCCGGGCTAGTCTGCCATCGCTTCTAAAGTATTGAGCATAAATGAGCTGTTCGGGCATCTGGCCGGGCATAGAGAAGTAAAAGGTATAATCGTCTCCCGATTTTACACTATATAAAGTTGCTTCGCCTTCGACTTCCACCCGTAATAACAAACTTTCTTCTGTGAAGGCAGAATCGTTGGCCGCTTCTTCCACGGTTAGCACTTTTGTGTCTTTTCTGATGAACTTAAAGTCTGAGACATTGATCTCACTAACATCGCGAAAGAAAACGGTATCCTGTTTGCCTCTGTGTTTCTTTTTAAAGAGAAAGTACGGGTTTTCGTCAATGACAGAGTATATACTAATCAGCCCCTCTGTTTTATTCTGCCCTAAATCATAATAATGACCTTGCTCGAATAAGGGCTGGGCAAAAATATGACCAGCCCCGGTTACAAAAAGTATCAGGAGAAAAAAATAGCGCATGGTGAATTTTCATTTAAGATGTCACTGGGTAAAATGCTTTATTTAAGCAGTGTCATTTTCTTTGAAATACTTCCAAAGTCAGAATTAATTCTATATAGATATACACCACTTGAAAGGGCAGAGGCATCGAACTGAATAGTATGGAAACCCTGAGATTTTATTCCTGAGTAAACCGTAGATACTTCACGCCCAAGCATGTCATACACTTTTAAGGTGACTTCACTGCGTTCAGGTAACCCAAAACTGATGTTTGTTGAAGGGTTGAATGGGTTCGGGTAGTTCTGCTTCAGTTCAAATTGTTTAGGAATATCTGCTGCTACAGGATCATCTTCGTTGGATGTAGCCAGCCCCATTTCCACAGCCCGGAGGTCATCAAATACAATAAAGCCGGTAGTTGGAGAACCTTCTGTGTAGGTTAACTGGAAGCTATCTATATACAGATCACCATTAAGGTCACCATTTCCGTTAGCCCAAGGTACAATCTCATCTTCAGCTAAATTCCATGATACCAGCTTCCAGCCCAGCCAATTTACGTCATACCACGTACTTCCTTCGAGCTGACCGTTGGCATCCCGTACCATAAACCGGAATTTGTTACCGCTTCCATCACCAAAAACATAGGCCTGAACGACAAGATTATTAGCAAATGTAGGAGTTGTACTGCTTCGGTATTCACGTATGAGATTGGCTGTGCTTGTGGTATCCCATCCGTAGTTTACCCTCATAGCTTCACTGCTATTTGTAAGAAGATTTACCATGTCAGAACTTATCTCCACATTGGTTTCTTCTGCAACATAGCCATCAGTGCTTCCGCTTTGAGATGGCTCCCACCATGAGCTTATACCGCCTTCGAAATCATCTATACTAATTTCATTTACAATATCCTGGTCCCCGGTAGGGAAGGTTCGTACAACATCAGAACCAAGGCTGTTCCCAGCGGTATCGCTGATCGACTTGGAGAAAGAGAGCGTATAGTTCCGGGATTTATCGAGTCGCTCGGATGGGAAAAAGTTGAGTACGCTGCGGTCTCCAACAGTGTAATAAACGGTTTGTCCTGGAACAGTGTAATCGCTTTTGCTTACTTCGATGGTTGTATCGTCAAAAAGTGTGGTATCCAGATGTTCATCAAAAGTCGCACTAATAATAGGTCTGAGTTCATTCAGCTGCGTATTTGTGGGGCGAATACCTGAAATAGCCGGAGGTATAATGTCGACGGGTCCTGTTTCAAAATCTAATACGTATGAATCGCCTTGCGTACCATCTGAATCACCATCAAGATTATGGGCATAAGTAGAATTATCAACGGCTGTGGAATCTATTTTTAATGTATAGTTGCTTTCAAAATCAAAATTGTCTGTAGTTACAGAAAGTTCATCACCAGCTGAGTTCCAGCTAAGGCTGTATTCTACTTCCGGAGTGAAGCTCAATGCATTCACGACCGAGTCTTTGTTCATACTTCTGCTAAAATTGATAACCAGGTCTTCGCCGGGATTGATTTCATTATCAGTACCTACCGAAGTGGAACTTATGATAGGAGGTACATTTGAAATAAGAGCAACATCGGTAAAGGTGAAATCCGTGGAAATAATGTTGGTATCAACGGTCTCGGTATAAAAACCTTCGGCTTCAACGATGACTTGTGCTGGTCCGTTTTCCAAACCCTCCATGTAATAAAACCCGTTTTGGAGCTCTCCTTCATTAGTTACGTAATTACTAAAAAGCGACTCAAAAGTATCGGTAGTATAAGTTGAATCACCGATAGAAATAGTAGCTCCGTTAATTGGGAGGCCGTTATCGGCATTGGTGATATAACCAGCAGCGATACCAACGGGAGGCCGTTCTGCATCTAAATATTCAAGTACTGACCAAAAGAAAGACTGTGCTTCAAGGCGTTTCCAATCTGAGTTCAGATTTCTTTTTTGCTGCGTTGGATTTGTATGAAATCCAGCTTCACTCAACACAGAAGCCATGTTGGTTGTTCTGTTTACATGCAGGTAAGGATATTGATTGGCATGATTCTGAACAGACCCGCCCAGATAAAAATTACGATCAGCCCAGTTTCCTATGGTAGGTATTCTCATGGCATCAGTGAGTTCCACTTCCATGATATCACCCATCTCTTTTCCACCATTGGGCGTTTTCTCTACGGTTTGTCCATTTGAACGCCAGCCGCCATGGAGAAAGAGGGTGTTGTTGGTTGTATTAGATCCAGCATTACTATGAATCGAATGATAAAAATCAGGTGCCAGGCTATTGGCCAGGTCTGTTCTTTGAGACAGGGAAACTTGTTGTGAGTCATTGGTACGGCTCATGTATACTGTATCAATGTCGGTTTGCGTAAGCAGCATCTCACGCAGCGCAAGCCCTACCCGAAGTACTTTTTCGGCTTCCGAATAATTATAAAGTCCCATGTTTTCGGTTTGGCTGTGCCCCGGGTCCAGGAAAATGCTAAAGCCATCAAGGCCGGTTACTGTTTGGGCGTTAAGCGGGGAAGAGAAAACGATGGTTGCGAGTGCTAATGCGGAAATAAAATTCTTCATAATGCCGATTTGTAGATGGTTGCTGCTTAGTTACTAATAGATTTAGGGAGGTTAATTGCTGATGTTCATGATGTAAATATTCCCATCATTCGGGCTATCAAAAGCTATTCTATCGCCTTGGGGAGACCAGTCCGGATTCATGGCAATGATATCGGTAGAAGCGGTAAGGTTAATGCGTTGCTCTCCATCTATACTCAATGCATACAAATCTGATTTTGTATAATCATGGCCATCGTCTTCAGCTACCATTGCGACCAGGTATTGACTGTCGGGAGACCATTTGGCCCGGTTGGCCCTGCCTAAATCCATTAAATTGGATCCATCGATATTCATCACATATAAGTTCCCGCCGTAAATCTCAAAGGCGAGTTTTCTTCCATCCGGAGATACTTCCAGGTTCAGATATTGAGCGTCATCGAAAGGGGAGATATCCTCGGTACTGTTGGAGGGAACCATGCCTTTCGCAATTTGATTAGACTTCAGCACATAAAAAGGTTTGGTGGTTGAAGCTTTTTGCCGGGTTGAAACTTCCTTTCCTGAATCGAAAGACTCGATATCATTATTGGATATCAATACTACCTGTTGATCATAATTCGCCCATTTCGGGAGGGTTGGCATATCGTCTCTGAATTCGGTTACCTGAGTTGGCTCGCTTCCATTGGTATGAAAGATTTTAACAGCCAGTTTCCTTCTCTTATTCTGATATTCGGAAACACGGGTTAAAATGGACTGCGAATCTGACGACCAGGAGAATCCATATCCGGCAGACTGATCTGTAATTTGTTGAATATCACCGCCATTTGCCGTTGCTATCCAAAGTCCTTGCTGGCGGGATGAAGTAAAGGCAATCTTAGTGCCATCCGGCGACCATACCGGGCTCATAAAATCAGTACTCTCCGCACTGATAAGAACTTCCGGTTCTCCATTCGGAGAAGGCTGAGCAAACGATGTTACGGAGAAAAAGAGTGCCACCAATAGGCCGGTGGTTGCGCGATATAAAAAAGAATTCATGCTTATTTGTTTTAACGATTTACAGATCATAATGGAATTAATGAAGATGCATTTATTAACTATAAGATGCTATGTAATAGAGGGTTAAAGATTTTATTCTTTGTAAAAAAGGGTATATGAAAAACTCACCGGATGTCGAAATTATTCTCTTATTCCTGTTTTTCTTTTTTCTTCCCAAACTCAGGATCGACTTCCACGAACTTTGTTACAATAAAAATGGGAATGGTTGCGATCATTACCCAGATAAAAAAGTTCAGGTAACCAAGCCATTCCTGCATAAAACCACTGATGGTACCGGGAATTAACATCCCCAAAGCCATGAAGCCGGTTCCAAAAGCGTAGTGAGCTGTTTTATTTTCTCCACGGGCTACATAAATCAGGAACATGAGGAATGCCGCAAATCCGAATCCATATCCGAATTGTTCAATGGCTACAAAAGCACTTATCAAAATGTGTGACTCGGGTTGGAAATAGGCTAGTATCACATACACAAGGTTAGGTACGTTCATGGCAATCAGCATGGGCCATAACCAATACTTTAATCCCTTTCTGGAAATAACCACACCGCCGATAATACCACCAATGGTCAGGGCAATCACGCCAATGGTACCATAGATGAACCCTAAATCTGATGTTGACAGGCCAAGTCCGCCCGCGGAAACTTCATCAAGGAAAAAGGGAGGTCCCATTTTTACGAGCTGACCTTCTGCAAACCGGTAAAACAGGATAAACGCCAGGGCTACCCAGATTTGCTTCTTTTTAAAGAAATCAACGAATACCTTAATAAAGGCCGTTAACTGATCTTTGGTGGTTTCAAATTCTTCAGCAACATCACCATCAGGTTTGGGAATAGATAGAGTGTGATAAAGTGCAAAAACAGTCATGGCAACGGCTAGTATTCCAAAGGTGACAGCCCAGGCATAATCTACTTCAGTTCCGCTTTCGATCAGATAGCCGGCCAATATCACCAATAAACCTTTACCGCTTATAATAGCTATTCGGTAGAAAGTAGATCGAATTCCAACAAAGAATGACTGTTTCTCTTCATTCAGGGCTATCATGTAAAACCCATCTGCGGCAATGTCGTGCGTTGCAGAAGCGAGAGCCAATAAGTATAAAACAATCAGGCTGAATGAGAAGAAAGAAGGGGTGAGCAGCACGAGGGCAACTCCGGCAAAGGCGGCTCCCATCACAAATTGCATTCCGATAGTCCACCACCTCTTCGTTTTTGTATTCTCTACCAGCGGACTCCAGAAAGGCTTAATGATCCACGGGAGGTAAAGCAAACTGGTATATAAACCGATATCAGCATTGGAAATATCAAGGTTCTGATACATAATGACAGAAACTTCCACGACCATTATATAGGGGAGGCCCTGCGCGTAATAAAGAGATGGAATCCAAAACCAGGGATTTTTCTTTAGTTTAGCTATTAAACTCATGCCGGTGCTGATTTTTAGTTAAGCTTTGTCTGAATCGAAGTCAGAAGTATAGGTAAAAAAAAAGCGAAAGAAATATGTCTTTCGCTTTTTTGTATTTAAAGATGTCAATCCAACTCTTTCCAGCGTACGAAAGCTTCCATAGCTTCGTACTCGGCGAGTCCAAGGTTATCATAGAGTCTGGCCGTTGTGCGTGTACGGTCATCAGCTCGCTGCCAGAATTCACGTTTGTCAGTTCCCGGAAACAGTGGGCGGTCTTTTTGCGATTGATGTTTGAAAATCGCTTTACGCTTACGGTCGGTTTCCTCCGGACTTAGCGGAACAGCCATTTCAATGTCTTCAATATCCCATTCCTGCCATGCTCCACGGTATAACCAGGTCCAGCAGTCTTTCATCCACGTTTCATCCTGAAGTTCACGCAAAGCACTGAAAACGGCATCCAGGCATACACGGTGTGTTCCATGCGGGTCAGATAAATCACCGGCAGCATAAATCTGGTGCGGCTTCACCTTCTTGATAATATCTTTGGTGATCTCAATGTCTTCCGGGCCAATCGGCTTTTTACGAACTTTTCCGGTCTCATAAAAAGGCAGGTCCAGGAAGTGCATGTTCTCATCCGGGATTCCCACATACCGGCAGGCCGCTTTGGCTTCGCCGCGCCGAATCATCCCTTTGATCGTCTTCACTTCTTCGGAATCAACTTCACCCGGCTGCTTTTTCTTAATAGATTCTCTTACCTCATTGAAAAGGTTGACGGTTTCTTCATTCTCCAGGCCAAAGTTTTCATGATAATCCGTTACGAAATCAGCAAAACGAATGGCTTCATCATCAAAAACGGCAATGTTACCGGAAGTCTGGTAAGCTACATGAACTTCATGTCCCTGGTCTACCAAACGGATAAAGGTTCCACCCATGGAAATCACATCGTCATCGGGGTGGGGGCTAAAAATAAGTACCCGTTTTTTGGCAGGAGATTTTCTCTCCGGGCGATAGGTATCATCTTCATTGGGTTTACCGCCCGGCCATCCGGTGATGGTGTGCTGAATCTCGTTAAAGATGCGGATGTTCACGTTATATGCACGTCCGATATCAATCAGCACATCATTCATGCCATGCTCGCTGTAATCTTCATCCGTAAGCTTGAGGATAGGTTTTTCCAGATACAGGCTTAACCAAACAACGGCTTTTCGGAGGAGTTCATCGGTCCACTCAATAGGGCCAACGAGCCATGGAGTTTTGGTTCGTGTCAGTTCTGCAGATGAAGCATCATCAAGCAGAAACTCAACATTTGGATGTTTTTGAAGAAAGGTAGCGGGAATCTGGCTGGTGATATCACCTTCAATGGCTTTCTGAACAATCTTGGCCTTTCCTTCACCCCAGGCCATCAGGAAGATGCGATCCGCTTTCATAATGGTTCCAACACCCATGGTGATGGCACGGCGGGGAACATTTTCAACCCCAAAGAATCCGCTGGCGGCATCCAGGATAGTCAGACTGTCTAAGGCAATAAGGCGGGTTCTGGAATTGATGGATGAACCCGGTTCGTTAAACCCAACGTGACCCGTACGTCCAATACCCAGAATCTGTATGTCCAATCCTCCCAGCGCCTCGATTTTCTCCTCATAATCACGGCAGAATTCATACACTTTTTCACGATCCAGCGTGCCATCCGGGATATGAATATTTTCCTTTTTGATATCCACATGGTCAAACAGGTACTCATTCATGAAATGGACATAACTATGAATGGAGTCGGGATCCATTGGGTAGTATTCATCCAGGTTAAAGGTGACTACATTCTCAAAACTCAGGCCTTCTTCTTTGTGCATCCGCACCAGTTCATCATAAAGCTGAGTTGGGGTAGAACCGGTAGCGAGTCCCAGTACAGCTTGCTCTCCTTTTTTAGCTTTTTCACGGATCAGCGAAGCGATTTCGTCGGCAGCATATTTAGAAGCAATTTTGGCCGTATCAAAAACTTTGGTAGACACTTTCTCATACTTTTCAAACTCAGGGCGGATGAGTGGGGTAGAAGACATAAAACAAAAAATGATTAGGTTTTGATTTCGATGCAAGGCCTGTTAAAACAGGACAGGTCTGAAAAAGATAGAACCCGCAAAATAAGGCTTAATCTGAATAATTCCACACAATCTTCACTAGTTTTGGAACAAACAACAATTTGATAATGTAATGTGCCCAAGAGGAATAGAAGCCATGGGTATGTTTGTTTTAATTGACGAATTTGCTCATGATTTTAGTCTGCCCGGGCATCATCTTTGAGTTGTCATCCTGAGCTCGATTCAGGATCTTTCGATCTGCTAACTATTATTATAAAAGCAGATAATGAACACAACCAGATTTCAGGCATACGCCGTGAAATGACTTGGCAGTTTTAATTGAATGATTTCGACTAACCCAGATTTAACCAACCAAAATTCTTGTGATAGACACCCATTCCCATATATACCTTCCCAAATTTGATGAAGACCGTGACGCTGTAAACCAGCGAGCCGTGGAAGCAGGCGTGAAAGCAATCCTGATGCCAGCTATCGACTTCCAATCGCTGGAGCAGATGGAGAAGCTGAGTCACCCCGAAATTGACTTCTATAAAATGGCCGGAATTCATCCCTGTGACGTGGAAAGCCTGCCGGATGATTTTGAGGAGGAATTATTGAGGCTTTGTTCTCGGGACGACATTTACGGAGTGGGAGAGACCGGACTGGATTACTACTGGAGCACCGATCACATAGAGGAACAGAAGCGAAGCCTTCGATTGCACTGCAAAGTGGCAAAGCAGGTGCAAAAGCCGATCATCATTCATAACCGGGAAAGTACCGGCGATGTGTTGGATATCCTGGAAGACGAGCAGGACGGCCGCCTGACCGGTATCTGGCACTGTTTTAACGGAACAGTGGAAGAAGGGAAGCGGGCCATCGGCTTTGGCTTTCATCTGGGGATTGGCGGTGTGGTGACCTTCAAAAACGGCGGAGTAGATAAAACCGTAGCTCAGCTGCCACTGGACAAGATGGTTCTGGAAACCGACGCTCCGTATCTGTCGCCCGCCCCAAAGCGAGGGAAACGCAACGAACCGGCCTTCATGAAATACACCGCCCAAAAGCTCGCCGATATTTTTGATAGGAGCCCGGAAGAAATAGATGCCCAAACCACGGAGACGGCAAAGCAGTTATTTGGGATTTGATGACAGTTGAAAATATCAGATAAGGTATTATCTTAGCTCAACGTAGGCGGATATTGTACGAACAGCTTAGGTTAACGACCGTTCTGATAACATCCCAAAAATCACATTATGCGAACAAGAAGGAGGACGAAAGCGCGTAAAGGCGGTTTCGGCTCGTTCGCCCTAACAATACCCTCGTTCGGATAATAATATGTTATACCCACTTCCGGAAATTTGCCTTGAGTCTGGATCAATAGAGTAAGGCTCCTTTGGTTGAGAAGGTTATCGAATAGATCTATCAATCCATCATTGAACTTGCTGATCCGGACAAATCTTCTCGCTTGAATGAGAGACGTGTAACCGTCCCCTCTTTGCTGGTTATTTCATATTCTGCTTTCAACTGTTTTACAAGTACATCAATGATTGTGAATCCCAAAGAGTGGTCTTTTATTTGCTCAAAATCTTCGGGCAGGCCTATGCCGTCATCTTTAACTTCAAGGCTTATAATATTATCGGCCATGGTAACATTGATGGTAATGGTACCTTTCGTGTCTGTCGGGAATGCATGTTTAACAGAGTTGGTAATCAATTCATTTAATATCAGTGCGCAGGGTATGGCCTGATTTACATTGATCAGAAATGGCTCACATGAAATTGAAAGCCTAATTCCTTTTTTGGGATTGAGGGTATTTCTGATAAGCTCATTCAGGTTGTGGACATACAAGTTAAAATCGATCTTTGAAAGACTTTCGGACTGATAGAGAATCTCGTGAATCATAGCAATGGTTTTGATCCTCATTTGACAAGTAAGCAACAGGTCCGAAAAAGCTTCATTTTGCTTAGTAAAATCCTGCAGCTGCATCAGACCCGAAATAATAGCCAGGTTATTTTTAACCCGGTGGTGGACTTCCTGGAGCAAAACCTGTTTTTCCATGACCGATTGTTCCAGTTGTTGTTCATAAGCCTTTCGGTCGTTGATGTCCTGGTATATCCCGGTAATCCGCAACGGAGACTCATTATCATCGATTTCCACTACTTTAGCCCTGCATTGTATCCAGCACCAGGAACCGTCTTTTCTTTTCAAGCGAAATTCAGCCTCAAAATGAGATAGATTTCCAATAATATGGTTTTTGAGTCGATCTTTAACAGGCTTCAGATCCTCGGGGTGGATGAGTTTATTCCACTTTTCAGTATTCTGACTTAATTCAGCAGGAAGATACCCCAAAGCATCTGACATCAACTCTTTGTCAAAATCAACCCGGTTATCCTGCGGATAGTAATCCCAGAATCCAATGTTGCCACCCTCCATAGCAAGTTGCAGGCGTTCTTCCCTAACCCGCAGGGAATCCTGAATGGATTGATAGTTGGTAATATTGTGGCAAACAGCTGAGTAGTACTCGGTTTCATTATCACTGTTTTTGTGGGCATTTATGACCGCAGCAACCGGAATCGGAGTGCCATCGGAACGCTGCAAATTGAATTCTCCAGTCCATGAACCAAACCTGGAAGCAAACGGGAAAATTTCATCCTGCAGGTGACGGTAGGTATCATCAGGAACATAACAGGAGACTCTGGTTTCGGTAACATCCAGTTGTTCAAACCCTAACATGGATTGCCCGACCCCATTGACGAACATTACATTCCCGTCGGCTTTTGCAAGACCTATAAAATCGGGAGTGGATTCCAGTATCTCTGCAAATCGTTGCTGGCTGTCTTCAAGTTCCTTTAGACCGGTAAAGTTTTCGACTATTGAGATAAAATAAAGAGGATTCCCTTGTTGGTCATCTATAAGTGTGGTGTACCAACGTGTGTGTTTGACCGAACCATCCTTCGCAATAATCCGGAAATGATAACATGTGCTCTTCATCTTTCCTTCCAGGAGTGAGTCGATTGACTTCAGAGCCAGTTGCAGGTCTTCTTCATCAACGGTATTAAAGGCCAGTTCAGTAGCGGCATTATTTTGGAGTTCCTCCAACTGATATCCGAACCACTCTGTTATTTTGTCAGTAGTACTTATTACTTTGAAATTTTTATCAAGGATGACCACTCCCAAATTAGATTGGGAGATGCATTGTTCAAGGGTATCTATCAGTTTTTGATTTTCGTAAGTGCCTTCCTTCATTAATTTTATTCTAAATTAACATTTTAGGGCAAGAGGGAGGAACTATTTTAAAGGGTTGAAAATTAAATTAGAATCAGCCCTCGCCCTACATAATTATATTATCTAAAATTATATGACAATAATTGTGCCAATTCCCATAGGTCTCACAATCCAATTCCAATTCATTCTATTCTTTCAATATTCTCTATATTACTTTTTAAAAACTAATTAAATGGGTATAGCTATGATTGCTATTATTTCACTTCTGGTTATTATTTCTCTTTCCATACTCATTACCCGAATAGCTGCCACAGCATTAATTCAAACAGGACTATCAAAAGATGCTGCTCGATTTCAGGCTCGATCAGCATTTACGGGAACAGGGTTTACAACAAATGAATCAGAGCATGTAGTTAATCATCCCGTCCGCCGTAAAATTTTGATGATATTAATTTTTCTTGGCAGTGCAGGGGTCATCTCAACCATTTCATCGCTCATTCTCAGTTTTATATCCCTCGAGCGGATCGGATATATTTCCATTGAAATAGTGGTTTTGATGGTAGGCCTGATTGCGCTTTTGCTTTTGGTGCAAAGTAAATGGATTGACCGTAAACTCTCTTACCTCATCAACCGTGCACTTAATCGTTATACGACCTTAGACGTCAGGGATTATTATAGTCTCCTTCATCTTTCAGACAATTATCGGGTTTCAGAAATAAAAGTGGAACAACAAGATTGGCTGGCTGACAAAACCTTAAATGATTTGCAATTACATGATGAAGGCATATTGGTATTGGGAATAAAACGAAGCAATGGAGAATATATCGGAGCACCACGAGGAGAGACAAAAATTTATAACGATGATACCGTAACACTGTATGGACGGGCTGCACTTCTTGAATCATTGGATGATCGGCAGAAAGGACAGAGTGGAGATAAAAAACATGCTGAGGCAGTCTTAGAACAAGAAAGAATTTGGGCTTCAAAATAAAATAGGCTGTTGGTATAACAAAGCAAATTAAGCGAACGCGTTTGCGTTTAGTTCCATACATTCAGGGACTTAGCTGCGCCGCTTATTTGCCAAACCGTTATGCCTTCACAAAACAATTTCGTTGCATGGATACCGTTAATCCATTAAATTAAAGAATGATCAAATCATTCGGAGATAAAGCAACATCAGATCTGTTTCATGGAAATTCGAGCAGTAAAGTTCGAAAGTTACCTACTCAAATCCTTGATTCAGCGATCTACAAATTAGATATACTGAATGCTGCCACTTCTCTAGATGATTTACGATCACCTCCAGGCAACAGATTAGAAGCACTGCGTGGAGATTATAAAGGATATCACAGTATTAGAATTAATGCCCAATGGAGAATCGTTTTTCGTTGGCAAGATTCCAGTGCATTTGATGTAGGCATTGTCGATTATCATTAGAAAAAGGTGAAAACCATGATTCCACAAAACAGAATAACTACACATCCCGGGACGATTTTATTGAAAGAGTACATTGAACCAATGGAATTAACGCAGAAGGAATTAGCCGACCATTTGGATATTCCTATCCAGCGAATTAATGAAATTGTACGCGGGAAAAGAGGCATTTCTTCGGATACCGCTTGGCTGTTATCGAAAGCGTTCAATACCTCTCCTGAGTTTTGGTTAAATCTGCAGGCTATGCATGATTTATCCTCACATCGACCAAGCAAAGAAATTGCTCCAATTAAAGCTGCTCAGGCATAACAAGGCGCATTAACTGGGGACGCGGACGTGCCGTTGGTTCAGGAGTTGCTTGTTTTAACTTTTTAGACGTTTATTAACTCATAATCTCCGCGCCGTTTAAACACTGGGTCGTTAGCCGTACTTACCAAATATGAAGAAAGAGATTGGCCCAGAGGAAAGTAAAATTTCAGGTGGCTGGATAGAAACCGAAGATGGGTTCTCTAAGGATGAAACCTATAATAGAATTGAATACTTGACGGAGAACTATTTGGAAAAATTGGCAGTCGACAAATCAGGCTGGGAAATTTTATATCGCGCCCCCAATGATGGTAGATTCTGGGTTAAGTGGTTTCCTCAAAGTGAAATGCACGGCGGTGGTCCACCAGAACTCAAAGTCATTGAAGCTAATGAAGCCAAAAAGAAATTCTCGCACGGCTAACAAAGCGTTTTAAATCGGACGAGATTTGATTGCCAAAGCAATATCAATTCAAATAATCACCTGATTATGTCTATACATACAAAAAATAGGAAGCGCTTGTTGTTTCTGGTAGTGGCTGGGCTGACTTTTGTTGCCTGTTCAAATCGTGAGTATCAGGAAGTACTGGAAAGTGGAATAGAGCAAGGATATCCGGGTATCATTGTGGGTATTCAGCAGGGGGATAATAAACCGTGGATAGGGAGTGAAGGATTGGCAAGTATTGAAGACCAAACGCCCATGCGTGCAGATGACCGGTTCCATATTGCCAGCGTAACAAAATTGTTTACATCGGTAGCGGTTTTAAAACTCATCGATGAGGGCAGGTTATCCCTGCAAAGTTCGGTTGATACGTTGCTGCCCAATTCCCTGATTGGGGACATTCCTTTTAAAAAATAAAATAAAAGTCCATCATTTATTAGATCATTCAAGCGGAATATACAGTTTTAATAACGACCTGCGATATGTGAATACCTACATCGGGAGCAAAGCAGCGGATGGCATTAGCTGGACACCGGAACAGTTGATTGAACTAGCACATACCGGTGATGCTGAACCACAGGGCAAACCGGGCTCGGGTCACTATTATTCGGATACGAATACAATTCTTCTCGGTCTGATCATCGAAAAAATTTCAGGTGTTTCTTTTCGTCAGTATCTCAAGAGTACCATAATCGACCCGTTGGAACTTCGAAATACCGGGTTCTATGGCACCCAAACCGATACCGGAAGCATCGAAGTTTCCCCAACAGTTTAGGGTTACCTTAAAGACTCGGAAATCATACGCAGCTTTATTGAGCTTCCATCTATTTTTGAACCGGCTAACGACAGCCTGATAAATACAACAGCAGCCGTTGAACAAATAGATGCCAGTGCTGGCATGGTCAGTACGGCAGCCGATCTCCTGAAACTGGGCGAAGCGGTGTATTTTGATGATTTCCTGACTGAAGAAAGTAAGAATTGGCTTTTGTCGATTGGGGACAACATTCAAAATGAAGATCCGGGGACGGTTCGGCAAGGTATTGTTACGGTTCACCATAAGCCATATGGGGTATTATATACTTCTTTGGGAGATGGGCCGGGAGGGATCAACTCCATGCTGGCTTTTCATCCTGAGTCAGAGATACTGGTGGTTGCTTTTACCAATGTTTTCGGAAACTTTGATGAGCATGATTTTTTTATGGATGAGCTTGTCCAATCCGTTGTTAATAGGAAAAGTAGTGATAAGTAAATATTAGCTGCTATAGATCAGCCAGGAGTCCTGATTCTTTAAATTTTGGCTCACATTCCAATCTTTGAAAATCATTGAGCGCGAATTAGATGAGTAATTTCTAATTCTGATATTTCCCATACTTCAATATTATAGGTCAAATTAAATCTACGTTAGGCTTATGGGACAGCAACAACTACTCCTGGTAATATTGGTTACGGTATTAGTAGGTATCGCAACGGTTATCGCCATTACGGTTTTTGGCGATGCATCAAATTCTTTGAATAATGACGCTGTACGTCAGGATCTGATAACGATATCTGCTTCTGTACAGAGTTATGTGCAAAAACCACCGATGCTTGGTGGCGGAGGAGGTAGTTTTGACGGCTTTACTTTCCACAAAATCGCGTTTCCGGCCGATGAGATTTCGGAAGACGGATTACATGCCCGAAATGCCAACGGCGTGTACCATGTGTATAGCGTAACATCTACAGAAGTAGGACTCTGGGGCGAACCGATGATGGAAGTGGGCGGCCCCATAGATATTTCTACTTTGGTTTCAGATTCGGACTACTTTGACCTTGTGGTTACAAAGGATGATATAAGCTGGACTAATACTCCGAATTAAGAGAGGTTAAAAGGGTGGATTAATTTTTTGTGCTTAATTACATTCTGCCTGACAATTATTGGTTTTAACTCAGTTGTAATTTTTCGGGGAACTCACCATGGATATTTTTCAAATCACTTTAATCACGGCCACATTTTTGTGTTCTGTAGTTGGCGGATTTTTAATGGCCTTTTCCATTGTGGTGATGCCGGGTATTAAAAATCTAAATGACGGAGAGTTTATCCGTGCGTTTCAAGCTATTGACCGCGTGATTCAAAACGGACAAGTCATTTTTATGATCTTCTGGGTGGGTTCCATTATTGCTTTAATTATTACTGCTATTTTAGGATTAGGCAAACTTGACTCCATAGGGTGGGCCTTCATGATGTTAGCTGTAGGCACTTATCTGCTTGGGGTTCAGTTACCTACTATTCGAATAAATATCCCATTGAATAACATTCTTCAAGAATTGAATATAGATGAGATGGATGCTTCGGAACAGGCAGAAGCCCGAAATAATTTTGAGTCAAGATGGGTGAAGTGGAACCTAATCCGAACAGCCTTTTCCAATATCACCGCTTTATTGCTGATTATATTGCTATTCCTTCAATAATAGTTTGACCGGCAAGTTCCATTTCAAACAAAAAAGACGCTGTTCATTTTTTCTGAACCTTTTGGTTTAAAATCCGTTTGAGTTATCCGAATGAAAAAGGGGATGGGTATTTCTCAAGAGAAATTTGAATGAAGTGACACAATTAGTTCCAAAAACTTCATCAAAAGTATACATACTTGTTTAAGCTTTTCATTCAGTTTCAATCTTAACTCACAAAATTCATCATGATGAAATCATATACATTATTAGCACTTTTGGTATCTGTATTATTATTCACAGGTTGCGGAAACGCCGGTATGTTTGTAGCCAGCAACAGCACCGAAGTCCAGCTGAAGGAGGGTAACTATACCATTGTAGCCAAGAACGTAACGGGAACGGCTGAGTCGGCATATATTTTGGGTGGAAGTTATTCCTGGGGTATGGCTACAAATTCAATGGGCTTAATTCCCCTGGATGGAAGCAAAACCCTGTACAAGGATGCCCGTGAAAATTTATGGACAAACTTTGAAGCACAGAATTCTCCTGCAGAGGGAAGAAAACTGGCTTTGGTAAATATCCAATACGATTCAGGTACTACTAATTTTGTTCTTTATACCAAAGCGAAGGTTACCATCACAGCTGATGTTATTGAATTCGAATAATCAGATTCGGTTTTTAAGCTATAAAGTCCGTCGCATTAAGCGGTGGACTTTTTTTATGCAGCTATTTAATGAGCATCATCTTGTGTACTTCCCTGATTTCAGGGGTACTCACTACAACCAGATACATTCCTGAACTCAGGTTGCTTCCATCAAACCGGAATTCATGAATACCTGATGAAAGCTGAGATTGTACCAATGTCTGCACTTTTTGGCCTATAGAGTTGAAAACCTGAACCTGTATTTGACTAGCCTGATCCAGAGAAACCGAGATCGTTGTAGTAGGGTTGAAGGGATTCGGATAGTTGGCAATTTCAACAGTGCGGGGGAGGTCGTCGTCAGAAGGCAGGTAGTCAATTTCTGAACTTGTGGGTATGCGCTTCTCTTTCAGCGCCATAATGCGGTTGTAAGACTTATTGATGGTTTCTTCGGAAATAATGCCTTCGTCAATCTTGTCTGTGATTAGAGAAATAACATACCCCGTAAGCGATTTATCCTGATATAGATTTCTATTGAACAAAAGAATGTCGGTATCAGAGTTAACGACCTGAATAATAGCTTCTTCCATGCCATAATTTTCCTGAACGGCTCCCATAAAAAGCTCATCTGAAATTACGACTCCGTCAAAGCCAAGACTGTCCCTTAAGATATCTGTGATAGAGTACTTTGACAGCGAAGCGGGGTACTCTTCATCCCAGTTCTGATTAAATAAGTGGCCGGTCATCACGGCATCATTATATCCATCTTCAACAATGAATCTGAAGGGATCAAGTTCACGGTCTTCCCAGGTATCGGTGATATCGGTAAATCCTTCGTGTGAATCTGAAACAGCACTTCCGTGACCTGGAAAATGTTTGAGCGAGGTGGCAATATTTTGCTTATGAAACTCATCTATTGCCCAGGAAGCATGCTGATATACCACATTTTCATCACTGGAATAGCTGCGGTCGAGTCCGCCAATAGCAGGACTGTTGGGGTCTACATTTACATCAACCACGGGAGCCAGATTCATGTTGAATCCTGAATTTACCATCCAGCTGGCCATTAGAGCCGCATGGTTTCGGGTTGAGTCTTCTGAATTGAATTCAGTGCCAAGTTCGTGAGCGGAATAAGTGCGTTCGAAGCCATTTTGCTCATCAAGGCGGGCTACAATACCACCTTCCTGATCAGTTGCCAGGAAAAGAGGCGTTTTGGCAGCCCCCTGAAATCGGGAATTCTGAGTTCTTATTTGACTGGGGAACCGAAGGTTGTAGGCAAACAGCAATACTCCGCCCAGGTTTCGGTGTTCAATATCATACATCAAAGAGTCCTGGTGTTGCTGGCTGGTTTCAACACCAACCATAATCATTTGCCCGATTTTCTCCGATAAAGTCTGAGCGAAGGAGGTGGCCTGAAATTGAATAAAAAAGAGTACCAGAAATAAAGTAGCTATACGTCTCAAAAGCAGCGAATTGTGAGTGAGAAATTTAAGTGCCAATCCTAAGCAATTGTTCACTCACAAAAAAACACCAAAACCGTTTTTGTGTAAAACTATTTAACAGCGTTAGCCACGTTCTTCCACAACCCTTTCGTAAGCAGCTTTAACTTTTACCCCGGCAAGTGCTTCATTTACATTGAAGATATGGTCGCCAATTTTCTCCATTCTGTTTACAAAATCCAGAAACACAAAACCTACTTTATTGCTGTACGCACTATTTTCAAGCTGGCTGTAGTGAAATTCCAGTAATTCATCCCTGTAGGAGTTTATATAGGATTCAATTTCCATGGCTTCATCCAGATTGATGGTACCATAGTCTTCTTCAAGGTTATTGCGCACCAAGAGGATAGCTTCATGAATCAGGTTCATCATCTCACGAATACGGATCATCACGGGTTCATTCAAAGTGATGTTATCGGCCAGCATTCTTTCAAACGTTTTGGACATTTGATAATAGATATCGCCAACGCGTTCAAGATCATTAATAATGCTATGCATGCCACGGATCCGACGGGTTGAGTTTTCTGTAAGATTAGTGCTCGAAATTTTAGTGAGGTATTCCGCTACTTCCAGTTCGATGGTATCGGTGATTTCTTCCCGTTTCTTGATCTTCTTAAGGAATTTGTCCTGCTTTCCCTGCTTGTTTAAAAACAATCCCTTTAAGCTGTAATGCATTTTTTCAATCAGCTTGGCAAAGAGTTCAATCTCTTTATGAGCCTGGGAGATAGATAATTCGGGTGACGACATCATTCCTGATGAAATGTATTGCAGGCGATAAATACTGTCGTTGCTGTCTTTTTCTTTCTGGTATTTTTCAATGAAGCGTACCATGTAAGGCACGAAAGAAATAAGTAATAATACATTCAGAACGTTAAAGGTAGTGTGGAAGAGAGAAAGTGCCAGTGTTGCATTTGCCCTTCCCATTTGGTCGGTTGTATTTAAAACCGACCCGGCTTCAGGTGAGAAATAGCCCATTATACCATCGATCCCCATAAGAAAAGGTTGCATAAGTATGAGCATCCAGATCACCCCAAAAACATTGAACACAAAGTGAAATCTGGCCGCTCTTTTAGCATACACATTCCCAACAACTGCAGCGATATTAGCAGTAACGGTAGTCCCGATATTTTCCCCAAGTACCATAGCGGCTGCAATTGGAAAATCAATCCATCCCTGAAATAACATAACCAGGGTAATGGCTGTAGAAGCCGATGAGGATTGGGTGACAAGAGTCAATAAAGTACCTGCAAAAACAAAAATAAGAATAGAAAAGAACCCGAATTCAGTGAATTGGTCAACAAACATGAACATCTCAGGGTTATCCTGGATGTTAGGGACTGCATTCTTAATGAAATCGAGGCCAATAAAAAGGATACCAAAACCAATCATAGCTTCCGAAAGGTCCTTGAGGCGCTCCTTTCCGAAGAACATAAAAGGAAAGAAAATACCAATTAGCATGACTGCAATAGGGGTGATTTGCATCTTGAACCCAAAGATAGAGACCATCCAAGCGGTAACCGTAGTACCGATGTTGGCCCCCATTATAACACCAGTAGATTCCAGAAAGGTTAACAAACCAGCATTTACAAAACTGACAACCATCACCGTAGTAGTACTTGAAGATTGTGTAATGGTTGTTGCTGCAAACCCGGTAAATATACCACGAAAACGTGTGGTGGTCATGCCTTTGAGGATTGCACGCAGGCGATTTCCAGCAACTTTTTGAAGTCCGTCACTGAACACCTTCATCCCATATATAAAAATCCCAAGCGCACCAATTAATTGAAGAAAGTCGAAGAAATTATAGGTCATGTGCGTTAATTCTCTTCTTTAAAATTTTATGCCCGTAAATGTACTGATCATATTTTTTTTACAGCCCAAAGGTAATGATGATTTCGAAGGGCTATGTTAAATTAAGATTAAACAATAGAATATTTTTGCTCATATTCATACCAAAAAAGCGACTTAAAAAATGAATGATGTCTTTTACATACTCATCAGGAATGCTAAATACGCCAAAGGTTATTCTCATTTAAGCCTGTATGCACCTATTTGGTTGGTGCTTCTGTCAGTTCATGTAAATGCTCAAAATGTACAAAGCACTCCAATGCTTGATTTGCCAGCTATTTCAGGTGAGCAAGTTAGGACCGCAACTGATTTTTTGATCAAAACAAGGTCGCTGGATTATGAGGCTCGTCAAAGAGCTGCCGCCGAATGGATACTGGAAGGACAGATTCCTTCTTTCTTGAGGGAATTGGTTCCGGTAAGCTTTAAGAACACCAATAATGAAAAGGCTGTAATTTTGGTCACTTGTGATTATATGTCGATAGGGACAGAGGGAGATTTCATTCGTATGCCGTTGTCGCTTCCGGCAGCCAGAAAGATCGCATCGTCACTGGGTATGTATCTCCCAACATCTGTTATGGTAGACTCAATTTACTCAAAGGCTCATGTTAAACTTCAGCCCATTCCGATGCAGCCCGGTGAGCAAATGAGAAGTAACGATTACTATAGAAGGCATCAGCAGATGATCGAAAAACAGCTTAAAGGGGTTGAAAAGGGGAGGTTGGTTTCCGGGCATAAAAAAGATGTGGTAATCACGAATCGGTTAATCGAACAAATTGGAAGGTTAGCTATTTACGGATGGCATTATGCGGTGGATGATCCCATTCAACCTTTGTCTTTGGTTCATAGTGAAGATTATGAGGATTACAGCCATGGATTAAGACTCATATATCCGACTGCCAAAGTAAATGGTGAAGCTGTTGAGCTAAAGAAACTCATAAATAGGCCGGAGTGGAATATGATATTCACAAAGGAAGGCGTTATAAATATTGAAAGCCTTTCACACGGGGAATAGTATCTGACTAATCAATCAGTTCTTCTTTCTGAAATCCGTACTACCGTACCCTCAACTCTGATATCCGCGGCAGCAGGGGTAAATAAAGCGGCGGCTGTAGACCCCACAGCAATGGCCGCAAATTCCGGCTTTGGGTCTGAAATGGCTAAAAAAGAAAAAAGGACGGAAGCCGTTGTAGTTATAGTTTTTGAAAACCAGAGCAATCCATTTTTTCCGGTTGGATTGTTTACTGAAATGTGAAGATTAACAATGGCGTCTCCACCATTCTTCTCAATAATTTTGTTTAACCGGTTAGATATATCTTCACTGTTTTCAATTTCAATAAGAGAGGAAACGCCCCATTTTGTGAAGGTAAAACCGAAGTTTTTTACTGCTTCGTATTGTTCTTCAGTTTGCAAACGATCCTGTTGATTATAAAAACTGCTGGTGTGCGATACCGGGTAATCAATTTCCGAAGCGGTGACTGTTATTTTTGCACCAACCGAGCATCCCGAAAAGGTTATTCCTGCTAAAAGAAATATGACCAAAAGGGGCAAATTGAAGTTACTTGTTCTCATCTTTTTCTTCTTTTGAATCAATTTTATAAATAACTCCGGAGTGGCGGATTGTTTGGGTTGAAAATTCTCCTCCGCTTGAGTCACCTCCCGTAATAGCTCCGGCAATTACCGTTTTTAAGAAGCCCCAAAATGTGATTCCTTGCTCAACTTCAACTTGCAGTACACCGTCGGCGATGAAATGATCAGGGTTATCCTCCAGTGAACGATAGATGGTTGTACTGATATTTTCTTCTATATACTCGTCTCCGCCTAAAGTTACGCTCACATTATCCGATTCGGAATAGACATCATCTTCGGAATGCAGACGATAATATCCAGTGATGACTCCCATGGTATCTGCTTTTAAAGCTGTTTGGTGAGGACCTAATTGAATAGGCTGATTATCGGTCTCATATTCAAGAGTGTGCCAGGTCTTGCATCCCTGAAATAAGAGGCAAAACAAACAGACATAGAAAATATGAAGTAGATTTTTATTCATCTGTAATACATGGAGTTAGAAGAATTCACAATTACAATTATGCAACAATTTTAGAAAAATAACTACTGCCAATGCTTAGGGAGTTAAAATTATTTCTTCTTTTTAATCGGCATTGAGACTTCATTGCAACATGGAAAAAAATTCTGCGTAGCCATCTCCGGTAATGAAATCTGAATCAATTCTTCTGTACGTTATGTCTTCATTTCTTTCTTTTCTCAAGTATCATGTTTTGATTCTTCCACTTTTGGTGATCCCGGTTTCTGGAATTCATGCGCAGATTGATGATCATTCAGAATTATTTCAGACACTGGCTGCAAATGACAGTCTTTTATTTATAGAGGGATTTAACAAGTGCAACAAAGAAAAGTTTGAAGGTTTAATGGCCGCTGACCTTGAATTCTATCATGACACCGGAGGATTTCAGGACAGAGAAGAATTTTTCGTTGCTTACAGCAATAATATTTGCTCAGGGTCTGAGAAAAAGCCCATCCGTAAACTTATACCTTGAACACTCAAGGCATTTGAATTGAAGGATAACGGAGAACTATACGGTGCAATTCAGCGGGGAGAACACGAATTTTATATTCTGGAGCCAGGCAAAGAAATGTACAAAACCGGCTTTGCCCGATTTACCCACTTGTGGCTGTTGGAAGACGGAGAGTGGATCTTGAAGAGAGTATTAAGCTACGATCACAAAGACCCGGACTAACTAATCCGTTGCCTTCACACCAAGTTTCTTCAATTCAGGGAACTCTTCCAGAAGTTCTTTCCTGATTTTCAGGGAAGGATACTCAAAACGATATGGCCATTCATTTCTCAGATTCCGAAACAAGACTTTCTTATCCGGTCGGCCAGATAAATCTCTCAGGGCTTTGTCATAACCCAGAATAGGATGCAGGCGGGTAATGAGTTTGGTTAGATCATACTGAATGTGAGCGAGATCCTCAGCACGTTCGGGTATTTCGTAGTGAACCGGCCCGGAAGCCAGATTAAAAAATTTAGCCAATTGATCACAAACTAGTTTTGTAGCGTTGACTTTAGCCTGCTCGGAATAACCGGCGATGTGTGGCGTAGCGATAAATGCATGTTTAGCCACTTCGGTGTTAAAATCAGGTTCATCTTCCCATACATCGAGGATATAATCCTGAATATCACCTTCAACATAATATTTCATCAGGGCTAACTCGTTAATAACTCCACCCCGTGCAGCGTTAATGATCAATTTGTAAGAACGGCCTTTTAGCTTTTCTTCATCAAGCCAGTGAAAGGTGGAATAATTTCCTTTTCTGTTCAGGGGCACATGAAAGGTGAGAATATCACAATTCAAGACTTCTTGCAGCGAGACTGAGCTAAAATCAGGCTCTCTTTCTGCCCTGGGTGGGTCGTACTGCACACAATCAATCCCAAAATTAGTGAGTAACTCAACAACTGCAGATCCGGCTTTGCCAACCCCAATCACACCCACACTCCCAAACGATTCGTCAGGTTGCTCTTTTTCGCGCCACAGCAGAATGGAGGTCATTACGTACTCGGCAACCGCACGGGCATTACAGCCATTTGCACTGGCGAGGGTAATTCCCTTTTCTTCCAGGTATTCGTTGTCCAGATGATCAGTTCCTGATGACCCGGTTCCGATGAACCTGAGATTTTTTGGAGGATTCGGGAAAGTATCTGCGGTTAAATGGGTTACAGTTCGAAGTAACAAGGCATCGGCCTGATTCAGGTCCGGGATTCCGTCTGAAGGATTATATAGATTAAGCTCTGTTTGCGGAGGAATGAGCTCCTCAATTTTATACAGATTTTGGTCGGCTGAAACGTGTATCAAAAAGTGCTGATTGAATGAGAAAAAAAGTTGGATTAAGCCTATACTTCGATATGGATTCAAAATACAATATAGTTTCACTTATTCGCAAAAAACGAGATGGGAAAACTCTGGAGAAAGAAGAGATTCAGCATCTTATTAATTTATATACAGCCGATGAGATTCCTGATTATCAAATTAGTGCGTTTCTGATGGCCGCTTTCTTGAATGGAATGAATGATGAAGAATCGGCTGCTTTCACGGAAGCAATGCTTCATTCCGGAGAAATTGTTGATCTCTCGCATGTTTCAGGAAAGAAAGTGGATAAGCATTCAACAGGC
This sequence comes from Gracilimonas sp., assembly GCF_040218225.1. NCBI lineage: Bacteria > Pseudomonadati > Balneolota > Balneolia > Balneolales > Balneolaceae > Gracilimonas > Gracilimonas sp. The sequence continues at coordinate 123,282 of NZ_JAVJQO010000002.1, read as the reverse complement.
GGGGTGGGTGATAAACTGTCGCTGATTCTAGCACCGGTGGTGGCTGCTGCCGGAGTTCCTGTGCCAATGATATCGGGACGGGGGTTAGGTCATACCGGCGGAACGCTTGACAAACTGGAGTCAATTCCGGGATTTACAGTAGATATGAATTTGGCCCGGTATAAAGAAATTATCGGAAAACATAATCTGGTGCTTGCCGGGCAAACCAAGGAAATTGCTCCAGCTGATAAACGCTTATACGCTCTCCGTGATGTAACAGCCACCGTAGAATCCATTCCACTGATTGCGGGAAGTATTATGAGTAAGAAGCTGGCTGAGGGAATTGATGCTTTGGTGCTGGATGTGAAAGTGGGTTCCGGCGCCTTTATGAAGACAACAGAAGATGCCATCAAACTGGGAGAGGCATTGGTTGGGATTGGTACTCAGTTTGAAAAAGAAACGATTGCGTATGTGACCAATATGAATCAGCCCCTTGGATATAAAATCGGAAACTGGCTGGAAGTGGAAGAATGTATAGATGCCATGCATGGCGATGGACCTGATGATATCATGGAGATTACTCATCTTTTGGCAGGAACCATGATCTATCTTGGTGGAAAGGCTGGAGATGTTAGGGAGGGGATTGAAATCAGCAAAGAACAAATTGAAAACGGAGCTGCTTTTCAGAAGTGGCTGGATATTGTTGAAGAGCAGGGTGGAGATACGGATATGATTAAATCACCCCAAAAATATCCAAAAGCCAGTTACGAATTTGAAATTAAAGCCAAAAAGGATGGATATGTATCAGAGATGAATTCTTTTGAAATTGGGATGGCTTCTGTTGAGCTGGGTGCAGGCCGTAAAACCAAGGAAGAAGACGTAGATCCACAGGCCGGAATTGTTCTTCAAAAGAAAATTGGAGACAAAATTTCAAAAGGTGAAACAATTTTGACTGGTTATACGAACAAGCCATCAGCAATAGACGCTGCAAGCGAGCAGTTATTCGGGGCAGTAACTATTGCCGAAACTAAACCCGAGGCAGTGCATTTGGTAAGTCACACAATCGACAAAAACGGCAGCAGGGCATTTGAGCTTTAACTGCTTGAAATACACTAATAATCGGTTAATTTAGTTTGTAGTTTAACAGGGCATTAAAAAATAAAGGAAAGTACTATGTTTCAACGATTTATCCGCGCTATCAAATCAATGTTCGGTGGCTTAATAAGCTCAATGGAGGATCCAAAACTCATCCTTGAGCAAAACATCCGGGACTTAAACGATCAAATTCCCCAGATGAACGAGAATATCGCTACGGTTAAAGCCAACCTGTTGATGCTCCAAAAGGAAATGAATCGCAATGAAAAAGCGATACAGGATTTAACAGCTAAAGTTAAGTCAGCTATCCAAGCTAATCGGGATGATATTGCTGAGGGTTATGCGCTTCAACTAGAAAAGGCGAAAGAAAATTACGCACACACCAAAGATCAGCTTGCCTTTGCAGAAAAGGCTTACGAAAAAGCTATTAAGGTGAAAAAAGTGTTTATGCGTGAGAAAGATCGCAAGATACAGGAAGCTAAAGAAGCTCTTCGCGCAAGTGAGCGCTCTGAATGGCAAGCCAAAATTGCGGATACGCTGGAACAGTTTGAAGTGGGCGGGATTGATGCCACTCATGATGAGATGATCAACCGTATCAATGAGCAGTCAGCTAAGAACGAAGCCCGTATGGAAATCGCACTCGATAGCATTGACACCGAGACTATGGAAATCGAAGCTAATGCTGAGAAACTGCGTGCTAAATCATTAGTTGAGCAATTCAAGATGGAAATGGGCGAAAAGAGCGGTTCTATCAATATTGACGAAGAAGAACCAGCTAAAGAAAAAGACAGCTCCAAGACTGTAGGCAACAAAGAAAAAAGCAGTTCATAGGAAATAGCCATGAGCAGCAAAAGCGAACAAGAACGGGAACGCCTCAAAGAAGAGTACAAAGAACACTATCGGCGTATTAAAGAGGCTAAAGAACGGCTGAAAAGAGCAGAGCAGAAAGGGAAAATATCCCAGGCAGTCAATAATATGAATGCTGATAATCTTCTCGAAACGGTCGATGAATTCCTGGGAAAAGTGCGTGAAAAGGTTACAAACGTAGAAGCCCGGCTTGATGTAGCTATGGATAGCCTGGAAGACGAAGATACTGAGGCCGGCAGTAAAATTAAGAAAGAAGAACTTGACGAAGAGCTGAAAAAGCAAAAAGCCAAGCAGACGTTGAAGCAGGTAAAAGCCGAAATGGGTATGCTCTATAACGAAATAGAAAAGCATGCTGATGAAATCAGAACCGAAAAAACGATTGGCAATAAAAAACCGGCTTCAGACAGCAAAGATAATTCATCAGAACCTGAATCATGAGTGACGAACTGAATATCAACTATACCCGGGAAGCTTTTATGAACCCCATAAATTTGGGGGTATTGCTGGTTTCCACGCTTACCGCTTTTTTTATGACCGGACTGGGAGATTTTTCCAGTCTTTTGCTCACTTCTGTTTTTGGACTTGAGTTAATGTACCTGGGTATAGTTCCCAAATTACCGCGCTTCCGTAAAAAACTGGAGCTGAAGAAAATCAAAGAACGTCACGCAGCCAATAACGAAAAAGAATTATTTCAATCGCTGGATAATAAATCTCAAAAGAGATTTCTGGTACTGAAGCATTTGGCTAAACTGGTTCAGGAGAACTTTGAGAAGCTTCCTTACAGTTCGCAAGGCTTATTGGATAACATCGGTAAAAAAATTGACGAGCTACTGGGTAATTACCTGACGTTGCTTGATTTGATTAAGCGGTATGAAGTGTATTTGAATACATCACTGGAAAGCAGCTTAAAGGAAGAGGTAGTACGGCAAATTGAAGAAATTAAGACCCTGGAATCGGAGAAGCTGAAGCGCACAAAAGCCCGGCGTGTTGCCATCATGCAAAAGCGCCTGAAGAAATTTAACGTGGCCAAAGAGAAATATCTGGTGTGTGAAACTCATCTTGAAACCATTGAAGATGCCGTCAGATATATCTACGAGCAGTCTATGACGATGAGTAATCCTGAAGAGATTGGCTTCCAGCTTGATAATCTGCTGACTGAAGTTGAGGAAACTTCACAATTGATTGACGACTTAGATCAGGATATTTTACCTGAGTACACTACGGAGTGGGAGAACGATCTGGATTTTGATTCCATTTTGGATGAACTCTCAGACGAAGTGAAAACGGAAATTAAACCCGCTAAGAAAGTCAAAGAATAGAATATGGACCAGATTTACGAAACGCTTCTTACAGAAGTCGATGAATCCGGCATTTGTACGCTCACCATTAATCGTCCCGATAAACTCAATGCCCTGAATAATCAGGTATTAGAGGAACTCGATAAAGCAATTGATGACATCAAAGAGAATTATCAGGTTAAATCGCTGGTAATTACCGGGGCTGGTGAAAAGGCTTTTGTTGCCGGTGCTGATATCAAAGAACTGAGCTCATTAGATCCCGTTTCAGGAGAAAAAGTATCAAAAAAAGGACAGGATATTTTTCAGAAGATCGAAGATCTGACCATTCCTGTGATTGCGGCTGTAAACGGATATGCTCTGGGTGGCGGATGTGAATTGGCTATGGCTTGCCACTTGCGAATTGCTTTTGAAAAGGCTGCTTTTGGGTTACCCGAAGTTAGTTTGGGATTGATTCCGGGTTATGGAGGCACCCAACGGCTTACCCAGCTTGTGGGTAGAGGCAAGGCCCTTGAAATGATTATGACTGGCCGGCAGGTTAAAGCTGTTGAAGCCTTCGAAATAGGATTGGTAAATCAGGTTACCGGGCATTCTGCAATTGATGAAGCCAAATCAATGCTGAATAAAATTATGAAGCAAGGACCATTAGCTATTAAAAATGCTCTTCAGGCGGTAAAACAGGTAGGCTCAGGAAAAGGATATGAATCTGAAGCCAGTCTGTTTGGAGAATTATGCGGTACTGCTGATTTTAGGGAAGGAACCAGTGCTTTTCTCGAAAAGAGAAAGCCCAATTTCTCCGGTAAATAGAAACGAACTAAGTATTGAATGAAAGACGAACCTCCATCGGGTAGCACATTTCTTTTTCTCTTCACAATTAAAAAAACCGGGGTAAGCCATGTTTGAGTTTGTCCTGATTGTCATAACCATATTGCTGAGTGGCTTTTTCTCTGGTTCTGAAATTGCTTTTGTAACAGCCAATAAGCTCAAGCTGGAAGTAGCCTCACGGAAGAATAACTTTCTGTCCAATTCTATAGAGTTTTTTACCCGTAAACCGGAAACATTTCTGACAACAACCCTTGTTGGAAATAATATTGTTAATGTACTCTATGCTACATTCATGGCAATTTTCCTTGTTGAACCGATTCAGGTTTATGGAGAAGCCTGGTTTGGGGTTGTTCCTTCTGAAATTCAAATCCTGATTATCCAGACTATTATTGCTTCTGTGGTTATCATGTTATTTGGTGAGATTTTGCCCAAAGCTATTTTCAGGGCATTGGCTGATAATATGATCGCAGTGATTTCGGTTCCTCTGCGGGTCGCCTATTATCTGTTTCGTCCGCTTATCGAAATTTCGAAAGGCTCATCTAATATTCTGATTCGCTGGCTGGTAAAAGATGCTGAGGTAGTAGAAAGCTATTATCGCCGGCAGGATGTGGAAATGATCTTTAAAGAGCTTCGGGACAGCGGAGGCAGTGAAGATATTGATGAAGACGATTCAGAGATCCTACACAATGTTCTGGAACTGTCCAACAAGCGGGTTAAAGACTCAATGATTCCCCGTATCGAAATAGAAGCAGTAGAAAAAGATACGCCCATTGAAGAAGTTTTGAATATGTTCATACAATCGGGACATTCAAAACTACCGGTTTACAGAGAGTCTATTGATGATGTAATCGGAGTCGTATTTGCACATGATTTCTTTCACACTCCGAAATCTTTAAACGAAATTATTCGTCCGGTTAAGCTGGTTCCTTCCAGTAAGAAATCCAAAGACTTGCTTACCGAGTTCCGGCAGTCGAACATGTCGGTAGCTATTGTGTTGGATGAATACGGAGGTACTGCGGGGATGGTCACCATCGAGGACTTACTGGAGGAGGTAGTTGGTGATATTCAGGACGAATATGATGTGGAAGACGAGATCATGAAAAAGCTTTCCGAAAATACGTATGTGGTAAGCGGGAATGTGGAAATTCAGGAGTTAATGGAAAAATTTGATGAAATTGAACTCCCACTGGAACCTTCCGAGTATGATACCGTAGCGGGATTCATCATTAATCATTTGGGGCGTATTCCGAAAGTAAATGAGGAAGTGGTGGTTGAGGGTAAGAAATTCATTATCAGTAAAGCCACACCCAGTCGCATTGAAACGGTTAAGCTCATTTTAATTGAATAACAAAGTAACATAGTGACAGAGAAGCTTTGCACTATGTTACTTTGTTACTTATTCACTTTGAAAATTAAAGAATATGTTTGATCACTATCCAAAATGGTCTCAGGAATTTGCTCGAAAGTATCTGAGCAGAACCATCAATCAGTTTATACTGCACGGGAACGTACACGATTTAGTGTCTCTTAAAACGGATGAAGGAACTCAATTTCATCGCCTGAAGTCTTTTCTGTCGGATGAGTTCTTCGGTGCCCGGGATTTCGTGATTTTCTATGATCGCGCTTCAGGTATTTATTTCAGGGATAAGGAATCCCAGGCAGATTTCAACCAGGCCATCGCCGGACGGGATAGTTTGGTGGGAACGGAATACGCCAAGAAGATGCCTAAGGACCCCGTGAGGGTAATGTCGTTGCTGGAACAGTATTTCCGTCTTCGTCTGGATCAAAAGAAAAGTGTGGCCCTCATTATTGATTATGCCGAGACTATAGTACCGATGAGTGATGCAGCTTCGATTGGAAATGAAGACCGAACTTCGATGGTCTATTTGTCGCGCTGGGCTCACGACCCTATGTTTCTGGCTTCTGATTTCACCACGGTGATGATTACGGAAAACCTGGCTGACTTAAATAAAACGCTCGTTCAAAATCCTTATACCACAGATATAAAAATCAATATTCCGGGAGAACGGGAGAGAAGGGAATTCATTGATTTCGAGACCAAGAATGATACCTGGAAAGAACTCTCAGATGTAAAGCCGGATATCGTGGCTCAGCAAACGGCCGGACTGAATTTTGTGAACATCCGAAGCGTGTTATCTCATGCCCGGGAGAATAAGGAGAGAATCACTTTCGAGGGTTTGTCAGAAACCAAGAAAGAGCTGATTGAGGCAGAAGCATACGGGTTGCTGGAGTTTGTAGAAACCCAATACTCTCTGGACAATGTAGCAGGCCACACCCATGTAAAAAAACATCTCCGACAGGCAGTCAAAGCTTTAAAATCGGGCCGACAGGATGTAATGCCTATGGGATATCTGGTCTGTGGTCCGGTAGGAACCGGTAAAACCTTTTTGGTAACCTGCTTCGCGAGTGAAGTTGGTATTCCCATGGTGAAACTCAAAAACTTCCGAAGTCAGTGGCAAGGGGTGACGGAAGGAAACCTGGAAAAAATACTTTCTCTTTTGAAGGCGATGTCGCCGGTAGCGGTGATGATTGATGAAGCGGATGCCTACCTCGGTGATCGTGATGCAAGCGGTGACAGTGGCGTTTCAAGCCGTGTATTCTCACAAATAGCTACCTTTATGAGCGATACTGAAAACCGGGGTCGTATTGTATGGTTCCTGATGACCGCGCGTCCCGATCTCATGCCTATTGACCTGAAGCGACAGGGAAGAGCCGAGGAACACCTTGCCCTGTTTCCGCCTCATACCAATGAGGAACGTGTGGAGCTCTTTGAAGCCATGAAAAAGAAAACCGGCCTTCAGATGACTGAAGATTACATTCCTGCCGTGATTGAAGAGGGTTTCAAAACCTTTTCAGGTGCCGATATGGAAGCCGCTTTAACCCGAGCTAAATTCCGCGCAGCTGCTGAGGGAAGAAAGAAAGTAACCCCCGAAATTCTGGACCTGGCTTTAGCCGATTTTCTTCCGCCAACCTATCCGGAAGAAGTTGAACTTCAGACGCTCAGTGCCGTGATAGAATGTACGTCTAAAGAATTACTTCCGGAGCGATATCGTGAGATGGATCGGGACGAAATTCTGTCTAAAATTGATGAACTGAAGTTCAGGGTGGGGTAGAAGCCATTAAAATGTTATGGCTTTAATATTCCCAGATAGTTGACCCAAGGGCCTACTTCTGATTTGTATCGATTGGCCATTACACGTGATATTTGTGCGATATGGTTAAGATCGTGCACCACCCAGCTACTCAATAATTGAGATAAATTTACTTCCCCAAAATCAGGATGAAAACCCTTTTTCTCAAAATCGCCAGAACCAAGTTTCTGATTTTTCAGCTGTTCAATGTTCGCATTTCGTAAGTTTTTAAATTCTTCAAGTAGTTGCTCAAGAGATTTACCTTTGCTTTCCTCAAACTGTGCAAACCGGTCAAAGGGTTGAAATGTTTTATCTGTTTGGCTGGAAAGAATAATTTTCATTCTTGGAATCCAGTCGGTTTTCTCTCCGTGAATCAGATGGCCGACCACATCAAAAGGACTCCAGATATTAGGCCCCTCGTTGGCACTTGTCCATTCTGATGGCAGATTACTTAGCATCTCGTTCAAAATAGCTGGAGTACGCTGCAAAATTTCTATAGAATGCTCTAAATTGAATTTCATAAAAGTCATGATTTGTAAAATTAACCGCCTTAGAAGCTCGTCTTTATTAATGGGATATACTCAATCCCCAAAACTAATCCCAACACCTTTAGCCGTTTGAACTAAAAAGCTGTCCGGGTCAACGAGGTTGTTTCCTTTTGTGGCCTCTGCGAGAGGTACAGCTACAATTTCCTGGTCGATGAAGGAAACCATATGCCCAAAATTTCCTTCAATGGCTAATTCCATTGCTTTCACTCCAAACTGGGTGGCAAGAATGCGGTCGAAGGCTTCGGGTTTTCCTCCTCGTTGCAAATGCCCTAACACCATTTCCCGAATATCGTGTTCAAATCCGGCAGATTTCAGCTGATCGGATAACTGGTAGGCTACACCTCCCAAACGTTTATTCTGATAACCCACTTCTTTGCTTTCTCTTGAAAAGACTGATCCTTCTTTTGGTTTGGCTCCTTCCGCAATCACAACAATCGCAAATCCACGCCCGTCTTTATAGCGACTGTTAATTTTTTCCAGCACTTTGTTGATATCGTAGGGGATTTCAGGGATCAGGCAAACTTCAGCTCCTCCCGCGATGGCAGAGTGAAGGGCAATCCAACCCGCACCACGACCCATTACTTCCAGAATCATCAAACGGTGGTGGCTTGAGGCTGTAGTTACCAATTTATCCACAGCATCGGTAGCTATATCAACTGCTGTTTGAAAACCGAAAGTGTAGTCGGTAGAAGAGAGGTCATTATCAATGGTTTTAGGCACACCAATTACATTGAGGCCTTTTTTTTGCAACTGGTGACTGATTTTTTGAGAACCGTCTCCGCCGATATTTATTACGGCTTCAAAACCTTCATTTTTCAGATAATCAATCATTTCATCGGAACGGTCTTCGGTAGTCCAGGAACCATCTTTGTGTTTAACAGGCCAGTTGAAGGGGCCTCCCTTGTTTGTGGTTTTTAAAATGGTACCACCTTTAGCATGTATGCCAGCCACTTCCTGATCAGTCAACCGAATAATTTCTTTTGGGGTGCGCAGAGCCCCGTTGAAGGCCTCGATGCTGCCATACACTTCCCAATCGCTAGTTTTTGCTGCACGTTTTACGATGGCACGAATTACTGCATTAAGGCCGGGGCAATCACCGCCGCCGGTTGTGATAAGTACTTTCTTCATAGTTGGTTTTGTCGATGAAATTTGATGATTAAAATAAGTGATTTTAAATGAATTAATAATGGGACGCAGACGTGCCGAATAAGAATTTCAGAACTAGTTTGTGGTCACTGAAACGATATGTGAGGTGTGTACATTTATCTAATTGAAATCAAAAAAAAGAAAGAGGATAATGAACGTTTTAGTAATTGGAGCTAATGGGCAAATTGGAAAAAGATTAGTCCATCAGTTGAAAGAGTCAAACCATGGTCCTGTTGCCATGGTTCGAAAAGAAGAACAGGTAGATCAATTCAAAGAAAATGGAATTGATACTGTTTTGGGGGATCTGGAAGACGATTTCACTCATGCTTTTGAAGACATTGATGCAGTGGTGTTCTCGGCGGGTTCAGGTGGGCATACTCCCAAATCTCAGACAAAAGTAATTGACCGGGATGGCGCTATAAAAGCTATCGATGAGGCAGAAAAAGCAGGTCGTAAGCGATTCATTATGGTAAGTGCTCTGAAGGCTAACAGAGATTCGGAAACCTGGTCGGAACCGATGGAGCATTATTATGATGCCAAAGCAAAAGCTGATGAACGACTTAGAAATTCGGATTTAGACTATACGGTGCTTATGCCGGGTCGGTTAACCAATGAAGAGGGAATCGGAAAAGTAGAGCTAAAAGAACGGATTGAATCAATAGACAACAAAACTATAACCCGTGATGATGTAGCAACAGTGATAGTGGAGCTTTTGGATGCGAAACAAAGCTATAAGAAAAGTCTGGAATTATTGCAGGGGAGCACACCCATAAAAGAAGCTATATCAAATCTGAATTAACAGATATAAAAAACCCCGGATAACGATCAGAAATCCGGGGCTCAGGGTATAATACGAGTAGTTTTTAGAAATGCTAATTAACTACTTATTCTACAATTAGTTTACCTTTCATTAGCGCGTAGTGGCCAGGGAAGCTACAAATATAGTCGTAAGTTCCGGCTTCAGGCGCTGTAAATTCGATGGTGGTTTCTTGTCCGCCTCCAATCAAATCTGTATGCACAATTACATCTTCTGTACCTTCAGGGATATATTCGTTACCGGCTGCTTTCGATGCAGCTGCACCAAACTTTTGGATGTCTGTTCCCTGAGTAAGAAGCACCCAGTTATGTCCCATGGCAGCTTTTGGAAGTTTACCAACATGCTTCAGGGTTAGTACAACAGTTTGACCTGCTTCAACTTTGATTTCGCTTAGATTGAATTGCATCCTGTCATTGCCTTCAATAGTAATTTCAACTTTATCCTGAGCTTGAGCCAAGTTTGTAAATGCAAGGGCAAAGATGGCCAATAAAGAAAATAGAGTTCTCATAATGATTCGCTTTTTTTATTTGCGGTACCAAAGTTTGGTTACCGACCTGTTTAATTTTTGTTGATCAAAAACTATCGGTGTAATGTGAATATTTTGTGAAGTTAAAAATAAAAGTTTTACTCTAGTCAAAATAATAATTTAAGAATGGTTCTATGGATTATGTGAGATGGGGAATTTTAAGCACAGCAAATATCGGGGTTAAGCATGTAATCCCTGCAATGCAAAAAAGTAAAAGGTCGAAAGTAACAGCTATATCTTCGAGAAATCCCAAGCGTGCCGGGGAGATTGCTACTCAGCTTGGCATTCAAAAGTCCTATGGGTCTTATGAAGACCTGCTGGCTGATGATGAAATTGATGCCATTTATAACCCGCTGCCCAATCATTTACATGTGCCGCTGACCATGAAGGCTTTAGAAGCCGGTAAGCATGTGCTCTGCGAAAAACCGATCGCTATGAACCTGAATGAAGCAGAGGCATTACTGTCTAAAATAAAAGCATTCCCCAACCTGAAAGTGATGGAAGCCTTTATGTACCGCTTTCATCCCCAGTGGGAAGTCGTGAAAAAATGGATCAGTGATGGGGAAGTCGGGGATATTAAAACCATCCATTCTGTGTTTACTTACTACAATGATGACCCGGAGAACATTCGCAATAAAGCTGGTATTGGAGGAGGGGGATTAATGGATATCGGATGTTATTGCATCTCTGCTTCCCGGTATTTGTTTGAGGATGAACCGATTGAAGTTAAAGGAGAAGTAGAAATTCATCCGGACTTCGGGACCGATGTTTTAGCTTCAGGAATTCTTCGGTTTCCGGAAGGTACAGCCACTTTTACCTGTTCAACATTGGCCAGTCCAAACCAAAAACTTACTGTTTATGGCACGGAAGGAATAATTGAGATGGATATACCGTTTAATCCTCTCGAAAATCCTGCTGATCTAAGACTTAAAAAAGATGGTAAGATGGTCAAAGAAAAAACAACTCAGGCTAATCATTATACTCTGCAGGCAGACGCATTTACTCAAGCCATTTTGAATAATACTGACGTCCCCACGCCTATCGAAGATGCCGTTGCCAATATGAAAGTGATTGACGCACTGCTTTCACACAAAAAATAGATTAGAATTACTCTTTCTGATCTGAATGACCTTATAAAACCAAATTTTATCTAACTGATTTTAATGCGTTTGGTTTGTCATGAAAATTATTAACCATAAAGTTCAACCAGATGGTTGAAAATGTGAGTTTACCTTTCTAAATTTGATGCAGAATTAATCAAAAGATCATTATGACTGATAAAGAGAAAGCAACCGAAGAACAAATTTTTGAAGCAGCGTCCCGGGTATTCCAAAAGGATGGCTACGCCGGTGCACGCATGCAACAAATAGCGGATGAAGCTAATATCAACAAGTCGATGCTTCATTATTACTACCGAAGCAAAGAAAAACTTTTCAGGGCAGTGTTCCAGAAACAGCTTGCCCGGTTTTTCCCAACTATTTTCGAGGTCCTGGGTTCTGAGCTGACTCTTGACAAGAAAGTACCCCGACTAATCGATGCCTATTATAATTTTCTGCAAGACAACCCAACCGTTGTGCAGTTTATTATACAGGAGATGAATAATCATCCCGAAGAATTTCGGCGGTTCATGAAGGAAAAAAATATCCATCCGCCTAAAAGCTTTGCTGACCAAATCAGGAAAGAGGTTGAAGAAGGAAATATGGACCCAGTAGAACCAAGGCAGCTTCTTATCAGTATGGTTGGTCTGATTCTTTTCCCATTCATTGCCCAGATGATGGTAAAAACCGTTTTTGGGCTTGAGGAGCAAGAGTACCTAAAGTTCCTGAAAGACCGAAAATGGTTCCTCACCGATTTTATTTTGAACGCTATAAACTATAAAAAGCCATGAATACTCTGCTCGCCTCTTTGTTGATATTCACTTTTTTACAGCCGGGTTCACCAGCCGATTCTATCTCCCTGAATTACTGCTATGAGCAGGCTGAGAACAACTACCCAATAGCAAAGAATATGGCATTGCAGCAGGAGATTACAGTTCTGAATATCCGGATTTTGAATACAGGCTATTACCCGCAGGTGTCGTTAAACGGGAAAGCAAGTTATCAGTCGGAGGTGACGGAATTTGGACTTCCAAGCGGAGGCGGTGCGCCAGCTATAAGTAAAGATCAGTATGAAGCTTCCTTACAGGTTAGCCAGAATATTTATAATGGCGGAGCTATAGGAATTCGGAAGAATCTGGAGAAGGAAAAAGGGCTGCAGGAAGTACTAACGACCAAAGCAGAGCTTCATCAAATACGGAATCAAATTGATCAGGTTTATTTCGGGATTCTGCTCTCTCAAAAGCAGAAACAAGCTAGTGAATTGTTAATTACTGATCTGAAGGAAAGGCTCAAAAGCGTACGTTCTAAAGTGGAAAACGGGCTTTTGTTGCGAAGCCAACAGCTGATATTGGAGGCTGAACTGATCAAAGCTCGTCAGGACTCCGCGAGCGTGATGTCGAATATGAAAGCCGGCTATCCTGTACTAAGTGCCATAATTGGGGAGGAAATCCCGGTTTCCACTAAGCTGATGTTACCGGATTTGGCTACAGAAGTTGAAATGGCTGAGCCCGCCCGACCAGAACTGGCGCTATTCGAAAGCTCACGAAAAACCATTGAGCAGCAAAAGAAACTGGCTAAATCCATGAAAAGACCGGGTATATCAGCTTTTGGAACGGCTGCTTACGGCAGGCCGGGGCTTAATTTCCTGAATGATGATTTTCACGAATATTATATCGTAGGCCTCAGGCTGAGATGGAATTTTATGGATTTCCTGAATTCGGATGAGGAAGTGAAAGCATTGAACATCAGGCAAAAAACGATAAAGCACCAGGAAGAATCATTTAACCTTCAGTTGACCACTCAGTTGAGTAAAATAAGTGAGCGGATCAGGGTTTTAGAAGAGAACATCAGCAGGGATAAAGAGATCATAACAATAAGAGAAGAAGTGGTGGGTGAAAGTGTCAATCAGCTAGAGAATGGAGTTATTACGGCTACCGAATATATCACTGAGCTTACCAATGCCAACCGAGCCCGGCTTTCCCTTTTTACCAACCAGGTTAAATTAATTCAGGCCTTGACAGAATATCGCACGGCTATGGGTTTGGATATTGAATAGAGAATTTCAATCACAGGAAAAATCATGAGAAACAGAAAAACAAAGATATCGATAGCACCATTGGCAGCACTCATTGTTCTGTTAGTAGGATGCAGTTCTGACCCAAAATCGGATGCTTACGGGCAGTTTGAAGCCGATGAAATAACCATCTCCTCTGAATCTTCAGGAGTACTTAAAAGCTTTACGGTAAAAGAAGGGATGAAATTGGAGAATGGACAAAAAGCAGGGCAGGTTGATTCAACTCAATTATCGCTTCGAAAGAAAGAGCTTCATGCTTCTGTTCGGGCAGTCAGAACCAATATTTCAAAGCTGGATGCCCAGGCTGCGGTTTACGAAGAGCAGCTTCAAACGGCTAAAAAAGACTTGGATCGTTTCACAAACCTGAAGCAAAATAATGCAGCAACTCAGCAGCAGATTGATCAGGCAGAGGGACAGGTAAATGTGCTACAGAAACAGATTACTTCGGTGAATGTTCAAAAGCAATCGGTATATGCAGAGCTGGAAACGCTGAAGACCAGAATCGCCCAGATTCAGGATCAGATCGAAAAGACAGAGATTATCAATCCGATTTCAGGTACGGTGCTTTCAAGTTATGCACAACCTGGCGAACTGGTTTCAACGGGCAAGCCTCTGTATGAGATCGCCAATCTGGAAGAAATGATATTGAGAGTTTATGTATCAGGAGCCCAGCTTCAGGAAGTGATCTTGGGCAACGAGGTTGACGTTTTAATTGACAAAAATATAGAAGAGAATGAATTGCTTAGCGGAGTGGTACGGTGGATCGCCTCTGAAGCTGAGTTCACTCCCAGAATGATTCAAACCAAAGAAGAACGGGTTACGCAGGTATATGCGGTTGAAATTTCGGTACAAAACCCGAATGGCAAGCTAAAAATTGGCATGCCCGGGGAAGTAAACTTTTAAACTTAGAAAAACATGCTTTGTCACGAATCATATAGAAAAGAATCTGCATCGACACCAGTGATGGCCCGAATCAGGAAGCTGGATGAAACTATTGAAGAAAAAGTACAGGCTGTTATATCTGAATTTGAGAAAGTATATCAGGATTGAATAACGTGGTTAACATATCGTCGGTTTCCAAAGCATTTGGAAAGGTTCAGGCCCTTAGAGAGATCTCTTTTCAGGTTAATGAGGGAGAACTTTTTGGGGTGATTGGTCCGGACGGTGCCGGAAAAACAACCTTATTTCGAATTCTGAACACATTGCTGGTTCCTGATGAAGGTTCCGCAACGGTGCTGGGTAAAGACGTAGTTGAAGATTATAAAGAGATTCGTCCGCTTCTTGGGTATATGCCCGGAAGGTTTTCACTGTATCAGGATTTGACAGTGGAAGAAAACATGAACTTTTTTGCTTCGGTTTTTGGAACCTCTATCGAACAGAATTACGAGCTGGTGAAGCCAATTTACAGTCAGCTTGAGAAGTTTAAAACCCGGCTTGCCGGAGATTTATCAGGAGGGATGAAGCAAAAACTGGCTCTCAGTTGTGCTCTCATTCATAAGCCCAGGCTATTACTGCTCGACGAACCCACTACAGGAGTTGATGCCGTTTCCCGTAAAGAATTCTGGGAAATGCTGAAGATGCTTAAAAAAGAAGGGATAACCATCATTGTGTCAACTCCATATATGGACGAGGCAAATCTTTGTGAACGCGTAGCTTTGATTCAGGACGGTGAGATCATGAAAATTGATACACCCGAGGCCATTGTAGATGATTTTGAGAAGCCACTGTTGGGCATTCGTGCTGAAAATACGTACAAGCTACTTAAAGCTCTGCAAGCTTATCCTAAAACCCATTCAGTGCACCCTTTTGGAGAAAGTCTTCACTATACAGAAAAGGGAGGTTCGCCAAACCTGGTAGCTTTAAAAACCTATTTATTCGATCAGGGACTTAGGGATGTGAACATAAGAACCATCAAACCTGACATTGAAGATAGCTTTATGCAACTGATGCTTTCCAAAGCAGAGGGGGCTCATGTCTGATTTTGCCATTCAAACCGAAAAGCTAACCCGGAAATTTGGAGATTTCACGGCCGTGGATAACATCACTTTTGAAGTAGAACAGGGAGAGATTTTCGGATTTCTTGGAGCCAATGGAGCGGGCAAAACCACAGCCATGCGCATGCTCACCGGGCTTCTGACACCGACTTCAGGTAAAGCTTCTGTCTCTGGGAATGATGTTTATACACAGGCAGAGGCTATTAAAAAGAATATTGGCTATATGAGCCAGAAGTTTTCGCTGTATGATGATTTGACATCTGAGGAAAACATACAGTTTTATGGAGGTATTTATGGGATTCCAGATAAAGAGCTGGATACCAAAATGAATGAAGTTATAGAATCGGTGGGGTTAGGGGAGGTCCGTAAGAAACTGGTTCGTTCCCTGCCTCTGGGCTGGAAGCAGAAACTGGCTTTTTCCATTGCAATACTTCATAACCCGAAAATTGTATTTCTGGATGAGCCAACCGGTGGCGTAGATCCGGTAACCCGGCGTCAGTTCTGGGAGAAAATTTATGAAGTTTCTGATCAGGGTATTACTGTTTTCGTGACTACCCATTATATGGATGAAGCCGAATATTGCGATCGTATTTCTATCATGGTGGATGGCCGTATGGATGCTATTGGTTCACCCCGGCAGCTAAAGCAAGATTTCAATGCTGATTCTATAGAAAATGTCTTCATACAACTTGCTCGCGGAGCGCAAAGGGGGGATGGATGAATTCATTTTCAGGTTTTGTTATCAAAGAGTTCAAGCAGATATATCGCGACAAGCGCACGTTGACGGTTCTTTTCGGTATGCCGGTCATCATGCTGGTGCTGTTTGGCTTTGCCATTCGGAATGAAGTTACCAATGCACAAATAGGGATTCTGGATCTTTCAAAAGATGAAGTGACCCGTACAATAACGCAGAAGCTGGGAGCTTCGGAGTCGTTTGAGATAAGGGCTTACTTACAAAATTATGAGGAAGTGGAAGGACTTTTTCAGAAGGGAAATATCAAAGAAGTGGTTGTATTTGAACCGAATTTCAAAGAGAAATTAGTTAGAGAAAACAGGGCTGATGTTCAAATTATTACCGATGCTACCGATCCAAATCTCGCCAACCTTGTTCAGTCTTATACATCAAATATCATCCGGGATTATGTGCATGAACTAAATAATATTGGTCATGTTCAACAGGCTGGATTAAATACCGAAGTCCGGATGATGTATAATCCGGAACTTCGAAGTGTGAATTTATTTGTACCCGGATTGATCGCGGTCATTTTAATGCTCATTTCCGCTCTGATGACTTCCATCTCTATCACGCGTGAGAAAGAGCTGGGAAATATGGAAATTTTGCTGGTTTCTCCCCTCAAACCCCGGCATATTATTTTGGGTAAGGTTTTGCCGTACCTGGTGCTTTCAGTAGTAAATGTAATCACTATTCTGGTATTGGCTCGGTTTGTATTTCATGTACCGTTCCAGGGTTCGTATTTATTATTTTTTGCAGAATCCACGCTATTCATCATGACGGCACTTGCTCTGGGTGTTTTTATATCATCGGCAGCCAATAACCAGCAAACAGCCATGATGGTTTCTCTGGCTGGACTTCTTCTGCCCACCGTTTTGCTGTCAGGATTTATTTTTCCTGTATCCAGCATGCCGGTGCCTTTGCAGTGGATTTCACATGCTATTCCTGCAAAATGGTTCCTGATTATAGTGCGGGGTATCATGCTGAAAGGATCGGAGTTCCTGTTTATTTGGAAAGAAACACTGATTTTGGTTGGGATTACGCTCTTCTTTATGGCTTTAAGCCTGAAGAAATTTAAAGTGAGGCTACAATGAGAATAATCCGTGTACTTCTTCGAAAAGAGTTTCTGCAAATATTTCGCAATAAAGCCATGTTGCCTATACTGTTTGTGATGCCTGTGGTTCAGCTACTGGTGCTTTCTTTTGCAGCAACCTATGAACTTAAAGAGGTTGATTTTGCCCTGGTGGATATGGATCAGTCGAGTTTGTCCAGAGAGCTTACATCGAAGTTTCAGGCTACCGGCTATTTTACATTAGAGCTGGAAACTTTTGATCAGGGTGAAGCCCTTGAAGCTATGGATGCTGGCCTGATTAAGATGATCATCCGGATTCCCCCCGATTTTGAACAAGAGCTATCAAGTGGACAGCCGGTCAATCTTCAGCTCATAATCGATGCAGTAGATGGAAGTACAGCCGGACTTATTCAGTCCTATAGCGCTTCTATTTTAGGTGATCTTAATGCTGCTAAACTGGCTGAGCTAAAGATGGAACAAGCAAACCAATCAATGCATCAGGCCAAAATGATCAATATCATACCTCAGAACTGGTATAATCCGGACCTTGACTATATAACCTACATGGTGCCGGGAATTCTGGTGGTACTGGTTTCCATGATTGGAGTGTTCTTATCTGGTATGAACATAGTACGGGAGCAGGAGATAGGGACCATTGAACAGCTTAATGTGACTCCGATCCGTAAATACCAATTCATGATTGGAAAATTACTTCCATTTTGGGTGATTGGAATGGTGGATCTTCTGATAGGTCTCGCTTTGGCCCGATATGGATTCCAGATTCCTTTTTTGGGAAGTCTGGCTACGGTTTTAGTAGTAGCGGGAATCTTCCTGATCGTTATTCAGTCGCTGGGTCTGCTTATCTCTACCATGACCCACACCCAGCAGCAAGCTATGTTCATTGCCTGGTTCCTGATGGTGATATTTATTTTGATGGGCGGGCTGTTTACCCCGATTGAAAGTATGCCTGAATGGGCTCAAAACCTAACTCTCGCAAATCCGGTAGCTTACTTCATCAAGATTATGCGGATGGTTTTACTGAAAGGAGCCGGCTGGAAAGAAATTCAGTTTATGGTTTATACATTGATTGGTATGGGAAGTGTTCTACTGATAATTTCCATCAATCGTTACAAGAAAACCTCGGGCTGACGTTCGAATAAAGAATATCCAACACTCAATATTGAATATTCAATGTTGGATATTTATTCTTAATCAAACTTGGGATGTACAATCAGGTTTTTGTAGGCATGTACCATGGTTTCCTGAGAAAGTCCGGCGAAGTACATCATAAAAATAATCAGATTGGCAAAATTTACGCGTAAATACCCATTATGATCATATTTTCGGGCAGATACGGTTGCATTTTTTGGAATGATCTTAAAACGGGTTTTGGACTGGATTTTCTGAATCAGATCGTAGTCTTCCATAATCTGGAAATCTTCCCGAAAACCTTCCAATTCATTAAATAAATCACGGGTAATGAATAAGGTTTGGTCACCACCCCGGCACATAAGCCGGTCAAATCGAGTGCAAAAAGCATTGATTTTAAGCAAGGGGTGAGCCTTGTCAAACTGATAGCGATAACAACCTGATCTGTAACCCTGTTCAAGAGCTTCCAGTATGTCAGCCCCAAAAGAAGAGGGAGGAAGAGTATCCGCATGTACAAAATAAAGGATGTCTCCCGAGGAGTTTTCTGCCCCATAATTCATTTGCCGGGCCCGGCCTTTTTGTGGAGATTCCAAACAGGTAATTCCTTGCTGCCGAACTATCTCTGTTGTATTGTCAACACTGCCGCCATCAACAACCAATAGTTCATCTGAATTGCATTTAGCGTCGTTCAAATGAATCAACAAATCCAATATGGTGTTTTCTTCGTTATATGTAGGGACAATGATGCTTAACATTCAAAAGTAAGATTAATCGACCTTGATCAGTCAATACGAAGTGTTTGGTATTTCAGATGTACGTTAATATTCGAAAAGAAAAGCAAAATGAAGAATTTATTTTTAAGCATAATTTTAGGTTTGATGGCCGTGGGAAATATTCATGCACAGGATTCTCTGTCGTACGCAGAACTATCTGTTCAATTGATTGAGAACCTTAGAAATGGACAGCCTACAGAAGCCATCGTGGAAAAACTGGCGAGTGTATCAGAGAAAAAACTGAAAGAAGACCTGAACACCGAAGGAAAGCAAAAGGCTTTTTGGCTGAATGTGTACAACGCTTACGTACAGATTATACTTTCAGAAAATCCGGATTTATTCAAGGATCGTGACTCGGTTTTTGGATACAATTTCTTTTCATCACCTCAGATAACCATCGCCGGAAAAGATATCAGCTTTGATGACATCGAGCATGGAATCATCCGCCGATCAAAAGTAAAGATATCAGGAGGATATGCCAGCAATCCTTTCCCGGGAAGTTATGAAAAGAAATTCCGATGGGATGATGTAGATCCGCGGATTCATTTTGCCCTTAATTGTGGCGCAAAATCCTGCCCTTATATAGCAGCCTATGATCCGGATCGGGTTAACGAGCAGCTTGACATCACTACCAAACAATACCTGGAAAGAACCACAGATTATTATCCGGAAGAGAACAGGGTGGTGGTGAATAAACTAATGAGCTGGTTTAGGGCAGATTTTGGTGGCAAGAGCGGGGCTATTAAGATGCTAAAAGAATATGAGATTATACCCCAGGATGCTGATCCTTCTCTGGATTTTAAAGCATACGACTGGACGCTGGAGCTTGGTAACTATAAAGAAATTTAAAGCGGAATATTGACGGTAATTTGAGTTCCGCTTCCCTTTTTGGATTCGATATGCAGTGAACCTTTAACCGATTCTACAAGGTGTTTAGCAAGCTTAAACCCAAATCCAAAACCTCGTTCGTTTCCGGTACCTTCCGTTGATTTAGCCTGATCGCTCATAACCATATCAATCTGGTCTTTGGTCATTCCAACGCCATTATCCTTAACGGTAGCAATAAGCTCTAAGTCAGGTTTTTTGATATCCAGACCAACCTTAACCTGTCCTTTTTCCGGGGTGAACTTGATGGCATTGGAGATTAGATTACCTAAAATCTGCAGCAGTTTATGCTTGGGAAATGCCAATCCCTGATGACCATTATTAATCTCAACTTGATAAGATATCGACTTATTAATCGCCTGTGGTTTGTACAGGTCTTCCAGTTTTTTTTGCAGTACCTCTAGTGTCAACTGGTTTTTCTGAAGCTTTGTCTGGCTTGTTTGCTCTTCGTAATTGCTTAGAATTTCATCAGCCAAATCGAGTACAGAACGACCCCCTTTATTAATCAGCTCCAACAGCTGCATAAATTCGTCCATTTTGCTTTCTTCCGCCTGATCGCGGAGTATTTCGGCTATACCAATAATTCCGCCAATAGGTCCGCGTATATCATGACTTACTTTACGCTGAATTTCTTTGAGCTCATCCACATTGTGTCGCATAAGCTTTAATTTGTGTTCATATTCAATGCGTGTAATCACTTCATTCGCAATGATTTTAAGGAAGGCCTCTTTCTCAGGAGAAAGTTCGTGTTCATCTGTATCCATCACGCACATGGCTCCGATTCTGTGTCCGTCAGGGGTTTTAAGTGGTACTCCAAAATAATACCTGATATGTGGGTCGTCTGTGACGTAATCCTTGAATTTAAACCGATCGTCTTCGGTCATATCTTCTACTTCAACGGCTTCATCGTCTAACACTACATACTGGCACACTGTGTCTTCACGAGGGGTTTGTTGGATATCAAGTCCAAAGTTGGAGACCGTCCATTGGGTAGTGGTGTCAAGAAGATTAATCAGAGAAATAGGGGTTCCGGCAACATGAGCTGCCAGCTTTGTTAAATCATCTAATTTCCCATGAATTTCAGAATAATCGATGTCATACTCAGAAAGTTTGAGTGCTCGCTCAAACTCATTATTGGGAATAGGAGCCGGAGAGTCGGACATAAAGTATCTAAGCTTATTTTTTTGTGAGATTCCAGATGTCTACGCGATCTAATGCAATATACGGAACTGCCACATGATTCAGATTGGTATTAATTCCTATATCGGCGGGTCGTCCCAAAGTTTTAATCAGAATTGTGCTTTCAGAACCATCAAAATAGCGGATGCTGGAGTCTTGTTGGCTTGCTGCCAACAAGTTTGACTGCAGGAATTCAATTCCGTCAAAATAGCCACCGTCGAGAATTCCATATTCAGTAAGTTCTTCAGAATTGCCAAAGCTTCTGAAAGTTTGATCACCACCCCAGGGAGCAAGTACAAATTGTTGATTCTCCGGATTAAGCGTGATTCCATTTGGTGCTTCCGGCAGCGAGTCTAAAAATATGGAATGTGTATCGGCTTCAATTCTGAAAACACGATTAGAGCCGGTGTCAGTAACAAAGAGGGTTCCCTCAGTATTGGCTGAGACATCATTTAAGAACCCAACTTCAAACTCAGAGAAGTCAATAAAATCGGTTTGTTCACCGGTTGATTTATCAAAACCATGAACACCTAATACATCCGCAGCCCATAGCGTGTTATCAATAATGAACATCCCACGGGGAGCGTGAAGAGGGGCGCCATTGGTTCCTTTCATAAATTTCAATTCGAGTATATTTCCTTCAGCATCAGCTTTTGTAATGAACCCTGTTGAGTCCTGAGTATTCCCTCCGCCAGTGAAGTTGGAAATGAAATACACATTCTGTTCAGGATCATAACGAACAGCCTCAGGGCCATCCAATCCTTTTATAGTATAGACGATATTGGTTGAGTCCTGAACAGTATCCCAATCAATATTAGTTGTTTTGTGTCCACCAGACCTACAAGAAACGAATAACCAAATTATAATGATCAGTAGATATTTATACATGATAAGCAGTATTGAATGAAAGTTTATAGCTGAATCATAGGCTCAAATGTAATCCAAAACCAAATAAATGAAGTAAATGGTCACTTTCAGGAATTGAATACGGATATATCTCTTATTTCAAAGTAATCTTCCTGATCATAATCAGTATTTATTACGATTCCACCAATCAATAGAACCGGACTATCACCAAGATTTTGCTTGCTGCCAGAGATAATATCTGTGAGCTCTCTCTTAATTTGGTTATAGGCAATATTGGTAACTTCTTTAATCTGGTCATCTGCTTTTTTAATATCCTCGTAATTTTCAATAAGCAGTTTATTTACCTGTCCCTGTTGGTAATCATCATGAGAAATGTTAAGTACGTTGCCAGATTTTACATTCTCAAGTCCTGCAATTAAAGAACCGCAACAGGTGGTGTTTCCGGATTGACCTTCACGATGTAATTCTCCGGTTTTGCCCTCACTTGATACCCCGATATGCGGGCCGTATACAATAACAGCTCCACCATTTTCAGGGATATGGCTGGCAAAAGCTCCAAATCCGGTTTTGCCTGTAAAGGGAATGCCTGAAATTCCGCCAAACCGAAAAGGTCCGGGGCCAGCAAAATGTTTACTAATCATATTGAAAGTATTGTTCACCTCATCACTACAAATAGAAGTTCCCCAAATACACTGCTCGGGATTCATATCATGCTTTTTAGTCTCATTAAGGATGGTTTCTTCTAAAGAAGTAAGAGATTTTGCCTTTGGATAGTGTTGTGTTATGTACTGCATTTTATGATTTATGATTGTGTTTTTACATTTTAAGGGTGAATAATCTAACCATATCGTGAGTAAATTTTTTAGTTAAAAAAATTATTATCCGCAGCGTTCCTGTCATTCTCTATCAGCTTCATAAAGAAAAGATTTTTCGGAAAGATTTCATATCAGAAGGATTTTATTCGTACTTTTAAGGCTTACTGAATTTGTGAGTTCGCGATAAGACTGGAACAAACCCATTTTCGAAAGAAAATCTTTCAGGTTTATAGAACCTTGCTGGCCTTTATGAATCAAGCAGTCGTGCTTGCCTCTTGTCATTAGCTCACCTTACCAAATAATGATTCCGGGCAAGTTAACGCGCAGCACAAAATTCTTTGTACGGGATAAAACTGAATATAATTTATGTCATCGTTCAAAGAACTGGGCTTATCGCCCGAAATATGTCAAGCTGTTGCAGATCTTGGCTTTGAAACTCCAACCGAAGTACAGAAACGGGCTATTCCCACTATTCTGGCTTCTCAGCGCGACCTGATTGCGCTTGCCCAAACCGGAACCGGTAAAACCGGTGCATTTGGAATGCCGGTACTACAACAAGTTGATGCTAACTCAGACAACGTTCAGGTATTGGTGCTTTCACCAACACGTGAGCTTGCCATACAAATAGCCAAAGACCTGAAGTCATACGCCAAGCACCAAAAAGGAATTAAAACCGTTGCGGTTTATGGTGGTGCAAATATCTCTACTCAAATTCGTGCACTGAACAACGGTGTACAAGTTGTAATTGGAACTCCCGGCCGTATGCTGGATCTGATTCGCCGGCGTAAGCTGGATGTCAGCAATGTGCGCTCGCTGGTACTTGATGAAGCAGATGAAATGCTGAATATGGGATTTCAGGATGATCTGGATGCGATCTTAGCTGACACACCGAAAGGAAAGCAAACCCTGCTTTTCTCTGCCACGATGCCAAAGCAGATTTCCAAAATGGCTCATAAGTACATGAACAATCCGGAAGAGATTGAAGTGAATGCCCGTAACTCAGGAGCACTGAATGTAGAACACCATTACTATATGGTTCACGCCAAAGACCGTTACGACGCTCTTAAACGAATTGCAGATGTAAATCCTGATATCTATGGTATTATTTTCTGCCGAACCCGTCGTGAGACTTCTGAAGTAGCTTCCAAGCTTTCGAAAGAAGGATATAACGCTGATTTACTGAATGGAGATTTATCTCAGGCACAGCGCGATGAGGTTATGAATCGTTTCCGTACCAAAGAATTACAATTACTGGTAGCTACTGATGTGGCTGCGCGTGGACTTGATGTCGATAACCTGACTCATGTAATTAACTACAACTTACCAGATGATCTGGAAGTGTACATTCACCGAAGTGGAAGAACCGGACGTGCCGGAAATAGCGGCATTGCGGTATCAATCATTCATACTCGTGAAATGGGTAGAATTCGTGCACTGGAAAAAATGTCAGGAAAAGATTTCATCAAGCAGGAAGTTCCTAAGGGTGAAGAAGTTTGTGGTGTTCGGATGATGGACATGGTAGACAAACTCAGAGCCACTGAAGTAAACGAAAAACAGATTGAAAAGTACTTGCCACAGGTTTATGAGAAATTAGCTGATCTGGGCTGGCAGGAATTGATTCAACACTTTGTATCCATGGAATTCAACCAGATCCTGGAATATTACGAAGAAGCAGGTGATATCAACGCTTCAGCCGGACGATCCAAAAATAATAATAACCGTAAGAATTCTTCTCGTAAGAGTAATGGAAGAAGTAATTCTGGTGGTAGCGGACGTCATGCAGAAGAGGGTTTTACCCGTTATTTCCTGAATGTTGGAAACCGTGACGGACTTAATCCAGCCCGATTGATGGGTGTTGTAAACGAACAATTGAATGGTAAAAAGCCGAATTTCGGTAAAATCGACATCCAGAATAACTTCTCTTTCTTTGAAGTGGAAGAAGGCTTCGATTCCAAATTGTTTGATGCTGTAAATGGCACTCAGTTTGAAGGCCGGGATCTTTCTGTAGAGCTGGCTAAACCTGATACCGGTGGTTCTTCATCAGGATCATCATCAAAGTCATCAGGGAAATCTTATGGCAAAGGAAAGCGTAAAGGAAAAGGCGGAAGCGAGCCATTTAGTAAGTCTAAAGGCAGCGGAAGAATCAAGAAAAGAAAAAGTCCTGAAGTGTACGCTTAACGGGAATTTGTTTAGATAAAATTAAAGCACAAATCCGGAAACGGGTTTGTGCTTTTTTGTTTTACAAATTTCTGAGTATAGATCTGGCACAAAATACATAAGGTTCCTGCGCAGAGCATACAGAACCGGTATAATGCTGAAATTAGAGAATCAAAGATATTCTAAAGCCCCTGCACCTCTAATCAGAGCTTGGTAGGATTTGGTGCATCTCCATACACTTCTTTTGGATCAAAGACTTTCTCGTCTTCCTCAAAGTGGAGTTCACCGTCTTTCTTCTGGAAATCATCACCGGTTGGTACACTTCGGTAAAAGCAGGAGCGATAGCCTACGTGGCAGCTGGCACCATTTCCCTGCACTTCAACGCGAAGCCATACACAATCCTGATCGTCATCAATACGCATTTCTTTAACGATTTGCGTCAAACCTGAAGTGGCGCCTTTATGCCATAAGGTTTCCCTGCTTCGGCTGTAGTATACTGCTTCGCCGAGCTCAATGGTCTTTTTAAAGGCTTCTTCATTCATGTATCCGTGCATTAAAAGCTCACCGGATTCATAGTCGGTTGTTACAACAGGAATGAGTCCGTCATCCTGAAACTTGGGAACCAGTTCGGTTCCTTCTTCAACTTGTTCTACAGTAATGCGTTTTTTGAATGTGATGTCTGACATAATAAATGGATAGTCATCCTGAGGCTGCTACCGAAGGACCTTCACATGTAAAAATCTTGAAGATTCTTCGCTTTCGCTCTGAATGACTGAATTAACTAAAGTTCAATGTTAGGAGTTTCTTTTTCTGTATTCGATGTTTTTTTGGGAACGGGGTCATACCCATCACCGCCCCAGGGATGGCATCGTCCAATACGTTTAATGCCCATCCAAAATCCTTTTAATGGTCCCCATTCTTCTACCGCTTCAATCATATAACGGGAACAAGTGGGGGAGTATCGGCAGCTTTTGCCTAACCATGGTGAAATGGCTGCTTGGTAAAATTTTACTAAACTTACAATAAGCCAGCTGAATATGTTGCTCAGCAGCCTCATTACTCTATTTCGAAGGTAGTACCTTCTTTGCCATCCATAAGCTGAACACCCAGTTCTTTAAGGTCATCACGAATTTTGTCCGAGAGCTCAAAGTTTTTGTTGGAGCGAGCGTCTTTTCTGATCTCGATCAACAACTCTACCAACTCTTCTGTTAACTGCTCATTTCCACCGGAGTCTTCTTTAGGCCAGATTCCAAGCACTTCTTCTACCACACTGTGCAAGAACACTTTGATAGTATCAAGGTTCGAAGGGATATCGCCATCATTAATTCGCTTGCGGATTTCCTTCAGCTTTTCAAATAAGATTGCGATGGCTTGAGCCGAGTTAAAATCATCATTCATGGATGATTCAAAAGCCTCTTTGAAGCTTTTTAGATCAAATTCATTTCCATCACCTGCTTCTGTTTTTTCAATAGTCAGAATCATAGATTGAAGATTTTTCAATCCTGATTCAGCTCCGGAAAGGGCTTCTTCTGAGAAGTCAGTTGTACTTCTGTAATGGCTTTGAAGCAGGAAGAACCTAATCACTTCTGGTGGCCAGGCTCGGGTCAGAAGTTTATGATCTCCGGTAAAAAATTCATGGAGATTAATGGCATTACCAAGCGACTTACCCATTTTCTGGCCTTCAAGGGTAACCATGTTATTGTGAAGCCAGTATTTCACGAAATCTTTATCGTGAGCACATTCGGCCTGGGCTATTTCGCACTCGTGGTGAGGAAACTGGTTTTCGAGTCCTCCACCATGGATGTCAAAACTTTCACCAAGATATTTGGTACTCATAGCCGAGCATTCTATGTGCCAGCCGGGATAGCCAACACCCCAGGGTGAATCCCATTTCATGATGTGGTTGTCATCGGCTTTTTTCCAGAGGGCAAAGTCTTCAGGGCTTCTTTTATCCGAAGCTGTATCTACCCGTGTGCCCGACTCCGCGTCTTCGGTTTTACGGCCGCTTAATTTGCCATATTCTTTATCAGAAGACACATCAAAATATACATTTCCCTCAACTTCATAAGCATGACCATTATCGATCAGCTTCTTAACCATTGCAATTTGTTCGGGAATATGTCCCGTTGCACGAGGTGCAATATCAGGTCGGAGCACGTTTAAGGCATCCATGTCGCGGAAGTAAGTGTAGGTGTACTTCTCGGCTATTTCCATGGGCTGCACCTTTTCGATACGTGCCTGTTTGCTGAGTTTGTCTTCACCTTCTTCGGCATCATCTACAAGATGCCCGACATCGGTAATATTCTGAACATATCGAACCTTGTATCCGAGATATCTCAGATACCTGAGCACCACGTCAAAAGAAACATAGCTTTTAGCATGCCCGAGGTGGGCATCACCATAAACGGTTGGGCCACAAACGTACATACCCACATGAGGTGGGTTGAGTGGTTCAAACGGTTCTTTCTTGCGGGATAGGGTGTTGTAAACCTGAAGTTGTTGGGTGCCTTTTTCAGCCACAGCGATTATTGAATCTCGGTGTTGGTTGTAATGTAATCAATGAATTTTCGTTGAGTCTCTTCATTCTTGAAGGCTCCGCGGTATTCAGCGGTAACAGTTGTACTGCTCTGATCTTTAATTCCCCGGGTAGATACGCACAAATGCTTACTGTCTATAAATACAGCTACATCTTCAGTCTCTAAAGCTTCCTGTAGTTCATCAGCAATTTGAAGTGTGAGCCGTTCCTGAACCTGAGGCCGTCGGGAATAATAGTCTACAATTCGATTAATCTTAGAAAGGCCAATTACTTTTTTCCCGGAAGAAATATATCCAACATGGGCTTTCCCTATAAACGGAAGGAAGTGGTGCTCACAAAAGGATGTCACCTGGATATTCTTTTCAACAAGCATACCTTTGTAGTCGTAGTTGTTGTTAAACTGACGAGCTACCGGTTTATTTTTGGGATTCAATCCCTCAAAAATTTCTTTTACATACATTTTTGCCACTCGGTAAGGAGTGCCTTTCAGGCTGTCGTCGGTTAAGTCAAGTCCGAGTGCATGCATAATTTCAGCGAAGTGCTCTTGAATGATTTCAATTTTTTCTTCGTCGGTTTTTTCAAAAGCATCTTCTCGCAGCGGAGTCTGGACACCATTACTAATGTGGTCTTCGCCGATTTCTTCGGCAGTGATTTTATCTAAATCCAATGTTTTCAATATTTCTGATTTATAAATCATGGAGAACAGGACGAACCCTGTGCCTTTCAAACAGAACCTCAAAGTTAAGGGTTCCTGCTATTAATTGACAGTAGAAGAACTTCGAACATTGAACAAGGAATTTTGAATGCAGAAGTAATCAATTTGGGATTTTTATGATGTATGATGCATATTCTCAACAAATACGAATAACGAATATCAAAATACCGAAATGATTAAACATATAGTGATGTGGAAGCTTAAGGAAGTAGCTGAAGGGAAAACCAGGGTAGAAAATGCTGGAATAATGAAAGAACTGCTTGAAGTCCTTCCTCAAAAAATCGAAGAATTATCAAGTGCAGAAGTAGGCATCAACATCCTGGAAGGAGAAGATGATGCAATCTGTGATGTGGTTTTGACCACCCAATGTGAAACAGAGGAAGACCTGAATGCTTATGCGGTACATCCCGATCATCAAAAAGTTGTAGATTTTATAAAG
Source organism: Gracilimonas sp. (assembly GCF_040218225.1). Taxonomy (NCBI): domain Bacteria; kingdom Pseudomonadati; phylum Balneolota; class Balneolia; order Balneolales; family Balneolaceae; genus Gracilimonas; species Gracilimonas sp. Next base: position 94,547 of record NZ_JAVJQO010000002.1, on the reverse strand, counting down.
AAGGTGGTGACAGAACGAAGAGTAGTAGATTATAAACTGTGAACCGGGAAATGGGAAACTGCCGATAACGAATAAGGAACTCCGAATGAACGAACCCGATCCTATTGAAATACCGATTAACGGAATTCTTGATCTGCACCTGTTTAATCCGAACGAGCTCGGAGATTTAATTCCGGATTATATAGAAGCTTGTCTGGAGAAAGAAATCTATTCGATCCGAATAATACATGGGAAGGGCAAAGGAGTGTTGAGAAGAACGGTGCATAGCTTGTTGGACCGGAACCCACATGTACAATCATATAGCCTAGCTAGCGATCGAAGCAGCTGGGGAGCAACAGTAGCTGAACTAAAGAAGGGCTAGTCTTCTATTTTGGAGACTTTGCCTCCATGCAACTGATATTTATCGCCAGATTCCGGGCAAGTAGCTCGGCCATCATCGCCAAATTCCAGGCGATGTCCATATTCGCTGACCCACCCAATTTGTTTGGCAGGATTGCCTACCATCAAAGCATACGGCGGAACCGGTTTGGTGATTACAGCTCCGGCGCCTATCAAACAATATTTTCCCAATTCATTTCCGCAAATTACGGTGGCATTAGCCCCGATGGATGCACCTTTCCGCACTTTGGTTTCCACGTATTCATCCCGGCGGACAATCGCACTTCTAGGATTTACGATATTGGTAAAAACCATAGATGGCCCCAGAAACACATCATCTTCACAAATTACTCCTGTATAAATCGATACGTTGTTCTGGACTTTAACATTACGACCGAGTTTCACTTTGGGAGATATGACTACATTTTGACCAAGATTGCAGTTTTCTCCCAGTTCTGAATCCGGCATTACATGCGTAAAATGCCAGATTTTAGTTCCATTTCCGATTTTAGCTCCGTCGTCAATAACAGCCGTTTCGTGTGCGAAATAATCCATATGCCTTTATTTAATTCGAGTGGATATTAGCAATTGTTTTGCTGTACTGAAAGTGAAGTAAGTTTTTGGGTGATTCTTTTTTTATCCTCAGACTCCAAAATAAAAATGCGGATGTTTACTTATGGATCAAAAGAATCTGAAAGAGTTATTTGAACGGCACTGTAGTCGCATCGATTTCAAAATCGAACAATTGAAAGACTGCAGCAAGAAGTTTTCCTGGCTAAGGGCTATTGTATTTCTGCTGATCGTGGCATTCGGATATTTCACAGCCGGTTTATTAAATGACTATATATATATGCTTGGTCTGATAGGCGGGGTAGGAGGTTTTTTGTTTCTGGTAGATCGGCATTATAAAGTCCATCAGTCCATTGAAAAATTTGGCTATCTGAAGGAAATCAAGAAAGAGCATATTGCGCGGTTGGAGTTAAACTGGAAGGAAATTCCTTCCCGGAGGTTTGAAGCTGATATTAAAGATCACGCCTATGCTAAAGATTTAGATATCGTTGGGCCCTATTCATTGCATCATCTGCTGGACACTTCGATTTATGAGGGAAGTACAAGGCTTTTATTGGACTGGCTGATGAGAGAAGCTCCGGATAAGAAAGAGATCACAGAGCGTCAAAAGTTGGTTAAAGAACTGATTCCTCTGCAAGGATTCCGGGATAAACTAGCGGTGATTGGTAAATACACCGTTATGCATACTTCCGAAAAAGACTGGACCATGGATCGCATGCTCGCTTGGTTGCGGAAGCCCGCCAGAAAAGGCTTTATGGTGCCTCTTGTATTACTTTCTTTACTTTCGCTATCAAATATAACATTGGCCATATTAGCATGGATAGGGATAGTGAATCCAGTTTTTCCGGTCATAACGCTGGTATTGTACTTAAGCATCTACAAGTTCAATAGCGATAAAATTTCGGGTTTATTTGAAGCTGCCTATCAAATGGATAAGCTTTTGGGGCGTTTTCGGGAGCTGCTTTTGCAGGTAGAACAATTCAGGGTGACTAAAAGCGAAAGCCTGAAACAATTCCTGGAGGTATTTCACAATTCAGAAACCAAGCCCTCTTATTACCTGAAGAAAGTGGAGAAGCTTACCGGGGCAGCATCACTGCAGGCAAATCAGGTAGTTTGGCCGTTAGTGAATCTGGTTATACCATGGGATATGTATTACTCCATGAAGCTCGAAAATTTGAAGGAAGAACTGGAACCAAGGCTTTCGAAGTGGCTGGATGTTTTCTATGAACTGGAGGCGCTTAATTCAATAGCGAATTTTGGGGCGTTGCATGAAGAATATAATTTCCCGGACTTAACCAACGACAGCCAAACCCTATTTGAAACGAAAGAAATTGGTCACCCTTTAATTCCATCAAGCCAAAAAGTAACCAACAATTTTATAGTGAAAGAGGATAAAGACCTGTTTCTGATCACCGGCTCTAACATGGCTGGCAAGAGCACCTTTCTGAGGACGATAGGTATCAATCTATGTCTGGCATTTGCAGGTGCCCCGGTTAATGCAGCCTCGCTAAAGACCAATTTGTTCCGAATATTTACCAGTATAAATGTAAAAGATTCTCTTGAAGGAGGATTGTCCCATTTTTATGCTGAGGTGAGACGGCTTCGGACTTTACTTAATAAGCTAGAAAGTGAGCATGAGCTTCCGCTTTTCTTTTTTGTGGATGAAATTTTTAAAGGGACAAACAACAGGGAGCGGTTTCAGGGGAGTACGGCATTTCTAAAAGAGATTGCAGGGAAGAATGGAGTCGGTATGGTATCCACGCATGATTTGGAATTAGCATCCTTGGAAAAAGAAATACCTGAGTTAAGTAACTGGCACTTTGCAGAAACCATTGAAGGTGGGAAAATGAGCTTCGAGTATAAGTTAAAGAAGGGGCCATGCCCAACCACAAATGCCCTCAAGATTATGGAGTTGGAAGGCCTGCCTGTAAAGTAAATAAATAGGCATTGACTTAAGAGAGAAATGCTTTTCTGAATTTGTTTTAAAAATTCTTTTCAGGACTTCATATAATCTTCATAAATCCAAAATTATTGTGAACGCTAACTTGTTGGGGTTGAATGACTTGAACGTAGAAAAAAATATTTTTTTCTTCACAATCCCTTCATGAAAATGTGATTTCTTTATTGTGAGTTAAATAAAGAACTCAAATAAATAAAACCTAAAGAGGTCGACATGTTAAAAACAACAGTTTCATTAATCACTACGCTTCTGATTAGTACAGCATTGTTTGCACAGTCTTATACAATAGCTCCCCAGGAAAGTAAGGTTACGGTAACCGGTACTTCCACTATTCACGATTGGGAGTCAGCTGCTGAAGAATTTTCCGGTTCAGCTACCATTAATATGGAAGAAGGTAAACTCGTTTCTATTGAGGGCCTGACTTTCAATGTATTGGTAGAAGGAATTAAAAGCGGAAAAGGAGGCATGGATAAGAAAACATATGATGCCCTTAATGAGAAGAAACATCCGAATATTGTATTCAAGCTAAATAATATAGCTGAAATCAATGCGGATTCCCTTGTTGCCAACGGTTCACTTACTATTTCTGGAAAAACAAACGACATCCAGATGAAAGTAGGCTATGAATTGCTGGAAGATGGTACTATTACCTTCAAGGGATCAAAAGCTTTAAAAATGACAGACTATAACGTTGATCCTCCTACAGCCATGCTTGGTACTATAAAAGCCGGCAATGAAGTAGAAGTACATTTCGACGCTAAATTTGTCCAGTAACAAACTAACTAACCAACAACCAAACAACACTAAATCCTAAGGTCATGAAATCTCAAGCCAAATATATCACAGCATTTCTATTAGCCTTTATCATGGGTGTGAGCTCAGCTTATGCCCAGCAGAAACCACTACAATACTTCAGAGCTCCAGGACAGGCTGGCGTGAATGTATTCGAAACTCCTAAAACTACAGACGTTGAATTTGACGGATTGTATGTTCGAGTGGGAGGCGACTTCGCTCTCCAATTCCAGGGAATTTCCCAGTCTAACGAAGGTGATAGCCTTGCTGAATTAGGCAATAACTTTAACCTGCCTACAGCTAACCTGAACTTAGACGTCCAATTAGACGAGGGTGTACGTATGCACCTGAGAACTTATTTGTCATCTCGCCACCACACAGAATCTTATGTTAAAGGTGGATACATGCAGATTGACAGACTAGACTTTATCTCTGAAGATTTTGCCGAAGGTTTGATGGACTATCTGACCATTCGTGTAGGTATGGACCAAATCAACTACGGTGACGCACACTTCCGCAGATCAGACAACGCTGCTGCTATCTACAATCCATTTGTAGGAAACTACATTATGGACAACTTCACCACAGAGCCTTTCATGGAATTCACTTACCAAAACTCAGGCTTCCTTGGTGTAATAGGTGCAACTAACGGTCGTTTGAATCAAAGTGTTACTTCTTCTGATGAAGGTATTGTCCTGTTCGGTAAATTAGGATACGACAAGCAACTGAATGAAGACCTCCGTTTCCGTCTCACAGGTTCTTTCTACAACAGCTCTGAAGAAAGTACAAGAGACTATATCTACGGTGGTGACCGTGCCGGTAGTCGTTACTATGCTGTAATGGAAGGCGGTGACTTCTCAGGCCGATTCAACCCAGGATTTGCTACACAAACAGCATTCCAGATCAACCCCTTCGTAAAATTTCAGGGACTTGAGTTCTTCGGAATCTTTGAAACTACAAGCAACAATGGCGATGCTGGTGGATCTTTCAATCAAATAGGAGCTGAAGTACTCTACCGATTCGGTGCTAACGAAGACATTTACATCGGTGGTCGTTACAACATGGTAAGCGGCGAAGTATCAGATGCTGCTGCAACTCAGGAAATCAGCCGAATCAACTTTGGTGGTGGCTGGTTCATGACTGAAAACGTACTGACCAAACTCGAGTATGTATCACAATCTTATGATGGTGACGGCTGGAACACCAGCCTCTACAACGGTGGCGAATTTAGCGGAATCATGTTAGAAGCTGTGATAAGCTTCTGATATACCGACCTCATAGGAAAAGGGTGCGCTGTGAAAGGCTCGCCCTTTTTTTGTGAAATAGTTTTTGATTTAGAACCGTCATTTGGAGTATTCCAGCTGGCGGTTTTTTATTTGTTGGAGCTTAAAGACAAATCATGGGTCCAGGCGAACGACCAGGTCAAATACAATCTCCAATTCATCACTGACCTGAACAAGCCCAAACAGTGGGGAGGGGGGCGTAAGTCCAAAATCAGTCATATAAAGAATTTTGCTACCGCCGACTATTACACGGTCTTCCATACTTGAAAAAGCATTAAGCGGAACATCATAACCGCGTTTAACTCCTGCAATGGTAATGGTGACTTTTGCAGTTGTAGGGACAATATCTACAGAATCTTTCAACACCAATTCATTTAGTACAATTTGAATAAATGGATACTCTTTGTATTTCAGGGTGCTGCGGAAATCACGGTTGATAGCTCTCTTTCCACAATCAAACTGGCTGACTTCAAGGAAAAGATCCACTCCATCTACAGTTATAGTGTCAGCCGTAAAGTAATAGCTGAAATCGAGAGAATCTTGCTGCAGTTCATGTTCCGACTGGCAACGGAAATCATTCACATTTGATTTTCCATTAATGCTTAACTTACTCTCATTACTTAAACGTACTTTTCCATTTTGAGCATGTGATAGAGCAGGAAGCATGCACAAAGCCGGAATCAAAATTGTTTGAAGAACCTTTCTCATACTCATAGTTTTAGAAGAAAGTGATCGAATAGTTAAAAGTTTTATGAACTAACAGATTCAATGATACAAGATTTATTACAAGCGGCAACAGAAATTGCCAAAATTGGCGGTCATCATACTTTAAAATATTTTAAACAGAATGTAGAAGTCATTAGTAAAGACGATGATTCTCCTGTTACCATTGCGGACCGTGAAACGGAACAAATAATACGGGAAGAAATCCTTAAACGATTTCCTGACCATGGCATTATAGGTGAAGAATACGGTAAAACAAACGAAGATAGTAACATTAAATGGGTATTAGATCCTATAGATGGAACAAAATCTTTTATTCACGGCATTCCATTCTATACAACACTCATTGGTATCATAGTTGACGATAAACCCCAGGTTGGTATTATCTATGCTCCGGCACTTGAGGAACTATGCGCTGCTGCTATAGGACATGGAGCAACCCTGAATGGAGAGCCTTGCAGAGTCAGGGATACGAATAAGCTCGAGGATGCTACCTTACTAGTCACCGAAATATTTCGGTTCAAAGAAATGGGCCAGCAGGAAGTTTTTGAGGAACTCATGACCAAAACCAAGCTACACAGAACATGGGGAGATGCCTACGGACATATGATGGTAGCGACCGGCCGGGCCGACCTGATGTATGATCCCGAACTTAATATTTGGGATGCTGCTGCGTTATTGCCTGTGATGCAGGAAGCCGGTGGTGTTTTTAGCGATATTGAGGGCAATGAAACCATCTTCTCCGGAAATGGATTTTCAACCAACAAAGCTCTTTTCCCGGAAGTAATGAAAATATTTGAAGCACACAGCAAATAATGAAAAAAGGACTACTTACATCTCTTTTTATATTTCTTTCTTTAACAACAATTTTTGCTCAGTCTTCTGATAACTGGAAGTATGAAGCATATCCTGATTTACCATTTCAGCTAAATAATATTGATCTGGAGATTTCTGTTGAACCAGAATCGGCACTTATCAAAGCTACCGGAATGTATAACATCCGTTCCAGACGCCCTGACTTAACCGAAGTAATTTTCAATACTTCCAATCTGGATATAAAAGAAGTTTCCAGCAATGGCCAGGCTCTTGAGTTCAGGGTAAGCTCTGATTCCCTGATTATTCAGCTTAGCGATACACTTGGGATTGAGCAAAGCACAGAATTTCTTATTTCATGGGAAAGCTCATCCGTCTACGGAATTCATACTGATGTGCATGGTAATCTGTGGACCTCATTAAATCCACGAACCCGTCATCATTGGCTGCCCATTCCGGACCATCCGGAAGTTGAAACTACGGTAAATGCTTCTTTTACCATTCCAGCAGAGCAAGAAGCCGTTTTTAATGGCACCAGAAATGCTGATGAAGTTGTCTCCACGGATGAGAAGAAAATAACCTGGAATTCCGGTACAGAGGTGCCAGTTTCAGGAATTACTTTTGCAGTGGGAAATTTTCAAAGAGAAAGTGCCCGTTCCGGAGTAAAAGAAGTATCTATTTACGCTTCTGATAATACATTGCTTGAAGATGTCAGATCAGGTTTACTGGCAACAGCAGTTGAGAGCTTGAAAAAATATGAGGCTGATTTTTCTTTTGAGTTCCCGTTTGATGGGCTCAGTATCGTGGTTCTGCCGGATAATAAGTGGGAAGAGATTCAGTCAGGAGCTGGGGTTATTTATCTGTATCAAAATTTGGGCAACCTTACAACTCAACTCAAAAGAGGAATTGTTGAACAATGGCTGGGTAACTATCATAGATATTTAAATGCCCCTGATTCACGATATGAATTTCTGAAAGCTTTGGTTATGGAAGATGACGAAACCGAACAATTACTAAACCCGGATGACTTGCAGTCAATAAGGGAATGGAATAAGTGGGAGCAGGGAATTGGCAATATGGAAAATGAATTTCTGAAAGCTACCATCAGGGAATCAATGCCGGAGCTTATTCAGGAAATTAAAGGGGTGACAAGCTGGGATAAATATGCCGATTTCTGGTATGACCAAACAGGGACTTTCTGGAATAAATTACCAGAACCGAGTGATGCAGGACAGTTTAATGAAACGGAAGAAGCTTACGCCTATAGTGTAAAATATATCTATGACGAAGTGAATTCAGTTCTGTCCCTTGTTTTTGAAGCCCAGTCGCAACCTATAGGTTCCCTGGTAGGGATAGATTTGATGCAGTATGGATTCACGGACACTACCCAAACTGAGATCAGCTTTACTGGAGCACGCGATTCGGTGTCCGTTGAACTCCCATCGGGAACGGATTATGTGACATTAACTCCCAAAACCGATCTGAATCTTAAACTGAATGAAGAAAAACCGTTCATATTTTTGATTCGCCAGTTAAGGAGTTCAGATCCGGATGAAAAAATTCAGGCGGCTGAGCAGCTAAGAAATTATACGGATAATCCTGATTTACAGCTGGCTTTGCAGGATGTGCTGGAAGTAGAGACCGAGCCTGAAGTTCGAGCTGCGATGCTGGCTACATTAGGCCAAATCACAAAAGGTGCTTCAGGTACAGAGCAGAATTTCCTGGGTCAATTAAATTCGGATAATCTGGCTACCCAACTTTCAGCTATTAAAGCATTAGCCGGTTACCCTGATAATGAACAGGTGCGATACGCTATTCGTAATACGATTATAAGGTCGGAAAGGGATACGGTGACGAATGCAGCACTGAATACCTATCGCCAGATAGCCAGTGCAGAAGACCTGATTTCATTAACGGAAAGACTGGAAAGAAGTGGTGAGGCAGAGAAGGCAATTAATGTGTTACAGCTGGCTGTGCAGGCTGATACTACCAAACAGTCTATATCTATCGCCGATCGTTTTGCTCTTGGAGAATATCCCTTTGATGTCAGAAAAAAGGCATTGGATATCTTGTTGAAGTTTGAGCAAAATCAGGATTACTGGAACCAAACCATAGGAATGTTATTGGGCGATCGTGATCCGAGAGTCAGATACCATGCGTTAAATGCAATCAAATATTTATCAGCCAAAAGGACTGTTGATGTACTTAAAGACCTTATGAAAGAAGAAATGGATCCAAGAGTGGCCCAAAAAATCCGGAGAATTATGTAGATAATTGCTTCGGTTTTTAGTCTTCATTTTTTTGAAGTAGATTCACCGTCATTTAAGATTAAGATACGGGGACAATGGCGGCAATTGAATTCAAATACACCAACCGACAAGTTTTTCTGGGTTGTACTTCCGGCTTTTTTGTCATTGTGTTCCTGATTGCATTCACCTACATCATTTTTAACCTGAATGACTTTCTGGAAACCCATGCCATCGAGACTATATTCATTATTGTGATGGGAGCGGTGATGTTTTTTTCCTTTTTTGCGAAGATGAATGGCGGGGCGGAACTAAAATCGAAGGTGGTACTAACTGGTACTTCCATTATCGTGAAAGGAGAGTATCGCTATCTGCTAGGTGATTTGTTTATTGACGAGTACGTCTCCGATCACTATCACTGTTTTCACCTCTATACAAAGGACAAAGACTTTACGCTATACACCAATGAGAAAGACGATTTTATCAGGCATTTATTGAAATCGGATATTCAGAAAGAATTCTTTGAAATTGATCAATATGATTTTGACCGGAATTCTTCTACCGTGATGATCAAGGCCAAGTCGGGACGCATGTTAGGCTTTAATCTTGATACCGGCGCCTTTTCTGTTTTTCAGGAAGATGATAAAGAGGAAGAAAAGCCATTGTTTGAACCAAAATATTTTATTCAAACACCGGGGTATAAAAGAAGAAAATAGCAAGACCCGGAATTCAGGCCTCGCTATAAATAGAAAAGGGGAATGATAACGGTTATTCTACCTCACCATAGGTATCAATAACGATTTCTCCCTCCGTAAACTCATCTGAAGTATACATCACTTTATCGGAATCGAATTCAAGAAAGTCAGCATCGTCTCGATAGGCGTTTCCGGTAACCACTTCAAAATATCCGGATCCTGCATCTACATGAAATCCAATATTAATTCCTACTGCTTGTCCGTCTGGGGTGGAATGGGAAACAACGGATTCGTTATCCGGATAAATCAAATAGAAGCCATGTCCGCCGGTGTCTTCACAGCCGGTTTCTTCGTAGCAAAAGTCGGTGTCGGCGTCGCTGTCCATAGAAAGTTCAAGGTCAACATCTCCGGTATTTACCACCCTGATTCCCAACCCGTTCAGGTTGTTCTCATTTTTGTTGCCTGAAGAGCTGTCTTTACAGCCAGTGAAAAGTGTAATTGAAAGAAAAAGAATAATGGTAGTTAGTACCCTCATGTGTATTACTTATTGTTTAAAGATTTATGTTCGGTATGTAATACGAAGCAAGAGGGAAGGGTGGCTCAGAAAACTCTAAGAACGAGCAATTTTTTTGGTTTGGGAGTCTGCCTGGAATGCTGGCTATTCCGTTGATTTAACCCGGTATCTTTTTTGTACGGTGCCATTGGGTGATGTGGACACATCAATCAGCTCTAAAGGCAGTTCTGTTCCGGTATCACCAAATAGCGGTATACCATGACCCAAAAGTATAGGGATGACCGTAATAGTCAATTCATCGATCAGTTTTGCTTCCAGAAATCGTTGAATTGTTATTCCGCCGTCTATATAAAGATGATGTTTACCTTCCTTCGCCAGCTTTGCGACAATGTCATGGGGTGAGCCGGACTCAAACCTCACCTTTCCGGTTAGTTTTTCCGGAGCTGTTAGATCCCGAGAAGTCAATACAACAACTTCAGTACCTTCATAATACCATTCGTCAAATGTTAATACTTTTTCATAAGAATGGCGCCCCATCACAATGGCATCAACTGTTGAAATAAATTCACTGTAAACCAATCCAACCTTTGCGGCATCAGCATATTCAGGACGGATAAGCCATTCTATATCTCCGTCCGGTTTTGCTATAAAACCATCAGCACTGGTTGCGATGTAGACTGAGCATTTCATTTGAATTCGAAGTTTAAAGTTGAAGTAGCTGAATTATTCTTTTGCAAAAGCTTTACGGCAGAGCCTGCATTGAAGAAGATCAGGGTTAGATTAAAACGCCTTGTTATAGTGCTGAATCAGTAGTGTTTTTTCTTTACATACAGAAATTAATCTGAAGACCATACTTCCTGACATAATCGTAAAGATGATTAAATATATTTCAATACAAACAAAGAGCGTTGATTCAAGGTCAAAATTCCATAACGCGAGGTGGCTATTTTTTAAAATTGAAAAAGTGTGTGGAAGCAGTAAATAAGTGAGCACCAAAAATGAGATAAGTAGTAAAGCCGCCTTTCTTTTTAACCTCGGGTATTCCTCCTTAATTTTATTTAAAATACTATCGGGTTTTGGAATATTATCCTCGACAATACTTATATAACTCTCAACATCTTTTGAGACTAAATCGAAAAAAATAGTTGTGAACACAATAATTACACTAAGTATTGAAATAGGATCATTCATGTAGTGTTAGGTTTTTTGAGAAGAACTATTACGCCTGATAATATTTTAAATCCCTTTCAAATCCAAGTAAGCCACTGTTTTTCCAATGCTATACGGATTTCAAATGGGTGAAATCGTATAACATGGTAAATAAATCTGTAAGTAAAGCTCATAAAGTTGCTCTTACAGCTCTAAGAACCGAAATCAGTCAACAAGATTCCTGCCTGCGCAGGAATGACGGAGGGGGATGAAACGAGGGAGTAAGGGTAGGTAGTAAGAAATTGCTCAGGTCATCCCGCGGCGTATGCCCGGGATCTGGTTTTATAAAAAGGGCAGCGAAGCCAAAACAGGAAACCTGATGTCTGCCTGCGCAGGAATGACAGTGGGGCAAGAATGAAAGGGGAACAAAAAAAGGGACGAGCAAGCCCGTCCCTTTGAAGTTTAAATGATATGATCTCGCTCGTTTAGCTTTGCTTAATCCACTTACCGAGCTCTTTGAAGCTGGGCTTCTTGCCGTACATCAAAATACCTACGCGGTAGATTTTAGCCGCCAGCCACATGATACCCAGGAAGGTCAGAATCATCAGCAATATAGAAACGATGATTTGCCATAAGGGAACCTGCGAAGCCGCGATACGCGTAATCATATTAATGGGGGCGGTGAGCGGAAACAGGGAAACAAACACGGATAGTCCGGAGTCAGGGGCTTCCATCACTTTGGTATTCAGGAAATAACCTACAAAAATAGGGAGTCCTACTGGCAGCATAAACTGCTGGGAATCCTGCTCTGTTTCTACCGCAGCACCGATGGCTGCAAATACCGCGCTGTAAATCATAAATCCAAGGAAAAAGAAAATCAGGAAGTTGACGAATATCATCGGGTCAACCACCATCTGCTCCAGGGAGGAGGGATCGAAAGAGGAGGCTGCCGCTTGTGCTGCTTCATCCGGGATATTACTCATCTGGGCTTCCATAATCATGCCGGCAACCGGAGCGGCTGCAATGGAAAGACCGATATAGAATACAATCCAGATACCGAACTGGGTAAGAGCCATTGCCAATACGCCGAACAGTTTTCCAAACATCAGTTCTATGGGTTTCACCGACGAAGCAATTACTTCCAGCACACGATTGGTTTTTTCTTCAATCACGCTGCGCATAAGCAGAGAACCGTAAATAAAAATACCCATGAAGATCATCAGTCCCAATATAAAGCCAAGGGCAGAGGCAAAGAGCGTGTTGTCTTCAGATTCTCCTTCTTCCGTCAGCTTAACGGCTTCAAGTCCGGTCCGGGTCTCGAAAATTTCCCGGATGTTGGCGGATACATTCTCACGGGATAGCTTCTCTTCCCGAACGGCTTCCCGTAAATCAGAACGGACGGCTGATATAAAACTCAATCCGCCGCTTCCTCCGTAAATCAGGGTTGGGCTTTGTGAATCCGTAATGACTTCATTATTCAAAATGATAAAGCCATCGAGATCACCGGAAAGGACTTCGGCGCGGAGGCTGTCTTCGGAGATGTCGCTGACATCGAAGTAGCGGGTCTCATTGATATCCACCAACCGCTCTACCAGAACGGTGGAGTTATCCAGAATCCCGATTCTTTTTTCTACTTCTGATTCCGAAATACTGATATAAACTACAATCCCTATAAATGCTACAAGGGCGAGTGGAGTCAAAGCTGTTGCTATGATGAAGGACTTGCTTTTGACTCGCGTCAAATATTCTCGTTTTAGTACTAACCAAATTTTGTGCAGACTCATAATTATACCAGCTCCCCTTTTTTGATATTATCTTCCCCAACGGTGGAGATAAAAATTTCTGTTAATGATGGTTCGATGCGCTCGAACTTATGAATTTCAGCATGTTCCATTGCCAGCTTCAGGATATCCTGCATCTTCTGTCCGTCAAGCACCCGGATTTCCGCAAAGTTTGTGGAACGGTTGTTGATCCGGACATTTTCAATTTTATCCAGGAATGAACTGTCGCCTTCGAACTCAAGATTAATGGTATTTTCTCCGAAGGATGATTTGATGTTCCTGAGATTACCCGTCAATACGGCTTCCCCCTGATTGAACAGGCAGATATCGTCACACATCTGTTCAACCTGTTCCATACGGTGAGTGGAAAACAAAATGGTTTTCCCTTTTTCACGAAGCTCAATAATAATCTCTTTCAGTGTCTCACTGTTGATGGGATCGAGTCCGCTAAACGGTTCATCAAAAATATAGATATCCGGATCGTGAGCAATGGTTGCGATGAACTGAATCTTCTGAGACATCCCTTTGGAAAGCTCATTGATCTCTTTCTTTTTCCAGTCGGAAGCCTCAAATCGCTCCAGCCAGTAGTCGATGGCTTTTTTGGCATCGGATGAGTTCATGCCTTTGAGCTGGGTGAGATACATCAGCTGGTCAAACACTTTCATTTTTTTGTACAGTCCTCGCTCTTCCGGCATATATCCGATCACTTTTTGGGTTTCCGGACTTGCGACTTCCCCGTTAATAGTTACGCTGCCGCTGTCAGGAGAGAGGATGTAATTAATCATCCGGATGGTAGTAGTTTTACCTGCCCCGTTTGGCCCCAGCAACCCGAAAATTCGGCCTTTATTTACCTCGAAACTAACGTCGTTTACCGCCTTGGTTTTCCCAAAGGCTTTATGGACGTTATTAACTTCAATTACTGCCATAATTTTGTTTTTAATTCAAATTAATTGATGTGAAGTGAGAGCTTAAGAAAAGCAACGTTGACTTATAAAGAAAGCCCCTGTTTATTTTGGAAGATGCCCAAAGATTTCTTATTTCCCATATTAAGAAATGATAACGAATTGTAAGGACACAGGTTTCAAATCAGATGCGCATTATTCATTTAAGTGCTGAATGTTATCCCGCAGCCAAAGCGGGTGGGTTAGCCGATGTAGTGGGTTCACTGCCCAAATACCTTAACCAGTTGGGACATGAATGTGAAGTCGTAATTCCGAAGTACGATAATCACTGGATTGGTTCGCAGGAATATGAGGAGGTTTTTGAAGGGGCTTTTTCGATGGCCTCGGAGCAGGTGAAGTTTTCGGTTCAGAAAATGACTGATGATAAACTGGGCTTTCCTTTTTATGTGATCGACATCCCTGGAAGGTTTGACCGCCCCGGAATTTATATCGACCCCTGGTCGGGGCATGGCTATTGGGACGAGCTGGAGCGATTCGTGAGTTTTCAGATTGCCGCTCTTGAATGGATTAAATCAAGGAAGCAAAAACCGGAAGTAATTCACTGTCACGACCATCATACCGGATTGGTTCCCTTTATGCTGGCTCAGTGTAACCGTTATCGTGAGATGTCTGAAATTCCGACGGTGCTAACCGTTCATAATGCAGAATATCATGGTGAACACGACCTGGATAACTTTAAGTTATTACCGGCTTTCAATATTAATAATCTTGGATTGTTAGATTGGAACGGAAGGCTGAATTCATTGGCTGCCGGCTTAAAAACTGCATGGAAAATCACTACCGTTTCCGATAATTATATGATTGAGCTCGCGGAAGAAAGCAGTGGACTGGAGTTGCTATTCAAACAGGAGCGGAAAAAATCTATGGGGATTGTAAATGGGATTGACACCGAGGTTTGGGATCCGAATACCGACGAGCTGATTGAACATAACTTCAGCTACAGAAGCAGGAAGAAGGGGAAAGCAGAAAACAAAAAATATTTGTGTAAGGAATTTGATTTGAATCCCGAGTTGCCGACTATTTCATTTATAGGAAGGCTGGTTCGTGAAAAGGGAGCCGATTTGTTGCCCGATTTATTTAAACAGGTCATGTATTCAGATCAGGAAGTTAATTTTGTTTTATTAGGAACCGGAGACCCTCAGTTACATCAGATTTTTGCCCGGATGGAAAGTGATCATATGGGATACTTTGATGCAACGCTGGAGTACAATGAGAAACTGGCGCATCAGATGTATGCAGGTTCCGACTTTATTTTGATGCCATCACGGGTAGAGCCTTGCGGGCTAAATCAAATGTTTGCCATGCGTTATGGAACGGTTCCTATCGTTCGTTCCGTTGGTGGTTTAAAGGATACGGTTGTGGATATTTCGGAGAAGGATGGATATGGGATTACGTTCGACGAATTTAGCCTGGAAGCTGCTTCGCAAGCTATAGACCGGGCTGTTTCATTGTATGTCGATTCTGCCCAACATTCGGATGTGCTAAGTCGAATCATGAAGCTGGATTTTTCATGGAAGCGTTCGGCTCAGGAATACATTAAAATGTACAAAGCATTAACACCAAAATAGATTATATACATATGAAAAGGTCATCAGTTATTGCAGTTATTTTAGGTGGGGGCAGGGGAACCCGGCTTTTCCCTTTAACCGATCACCGCTCCAAGCCAGCCGTTCCGGTTGGCGGTAAATATCGTCTGGTTGATATTCCCATTTCCAATTGTTTGAATTCAGATATCCGCAGAATTTATGTGCTTACGCAGTTTAATTCGGCATCGCTGAACCGGCATATCAAGAACACCTATAACTTTGATGTCTTTAGTAGTGGTTTTGTGGATATACTGGCAGCTGAGCAAACTCCCGACAGTACCGACTGGTTTCAGGGAACAGCTGATGCCGTTCGCCAATCGGTTCACCATATGGAAAATCACGAGCACGATCATGTTTTGATTCTTTCCGGAGACCAGCTGTATCAAATGGACTATGGCAAAATGCTTCAACGCCATAAGGACAATAATGCCGACCTTACGGTAGCTACTATTCCTGTTAATGCTGACGATGCCACCGGCTTTGGAATCATGAAAACCAATGCGGATAGCATTATCGAAGATTTCATTGAAAAACCCTCTGCGGATGAGCTGGAAAAATGGAAGTCAGAAGTCCCTGAAAGGTATAAAGAGCAGGGCAAGGATTACCTGGCATCGATGGGTATTTACATCTTTAACCGCGAAATGCTGAAAAAGCTTTTTGATGATAATCCGGATGCTACCGACTTCGGGAAGGAGCTTATTCCCAAATGTGTGGAAGGCGGTAAGAAAGTATGCAGCTATGAATTTGGCGGCTACTGGACCGATATTGGAACCATTCAGTCGTTTTTTGAGGCAAATCTGGCTTTGGCGGATACCGTCCCGGATTTTAACCTGTACGACAATGAGAATTTCATTTATACCCGCGCCCGGTTACTGCCCGCTTCAAAATTAATGGGAACTACCCTCGAACACGCATTGATGGCTGAAGGCTGTATTATCGAAGCCAGCCGTATTGTTCGGTCGGTGGTTGGAATCCGGTCGCGTATCGGGAAGGGAAGCACCGTGGAATATTCTATTATTATGGGTAATGATTACTTCCAGGATCGTTCGGTTATCGAAAATGCAAAATCCGATGAACCCGCTATGGGAATAGGTCAACGCTGCTATATTAGCAATTGCATTATCGATAAAAATGTATGTATCGGAAATGATGTGCGGATTGTAGGAGGGAGTCACCTCGAAGATGGCGACCACAAATATCACTATGTACGTGATGGCATTGTAATCGTGAAGAAAAACACGGTGATTCCGGACGGTACTATTATTTGATTTACCTAAGAAGTTTTACGGATGGAAAGTAATTCACCTCATCCCCGGCTCTTAATCTGAATGTGTTTAGAATAATATTCCCAAGATTATACACATAGGGTATTCCAAACAGTATCGTTTGGAATAAGAAAGAAGGGACGCTAAAGTAATCGAATAATTCCTGAAGCCAAATTTCTATATCCGGTCCAAGTAAAGGAAGCAGAAACAGAATGCCTTCCAAAGAATAAATAAAAGCCGTAAAGGTGATCTGAGAATTGATCACTTTCCGTCCAATTAGATCTGCTTTTTTTACTCGGTCTTTTCTCGATATCCAAATGATAAGAGGCAGAATTACCCCAAGAATGGGTGTAAATAAAAACCCGAGGGCTGATAGATTCAGGATTACAAGAGTGGAGAGATCTTCAGTTTGATTCCATTCCAGCAGTTCATCAGGAGTAACTTGTAACGCTTCTGCAATTCTAAGTAAGGTATCACCCCTGGGTTCAGTCTCGGCGTTTTCAACCCGTTGAATAGTACGGAGGCTGAGTTGCGTTTTTTCGGCAAGCAACTCCTGTGAAAACCCCCTTTGAGTTCGAATGTTTTTAATTTGGCTGGATAACTCCGTTTTCATAGAATGATGGTTGCGTTAGCATTCACGCAAAACATAATTAGCAGACTGAAATAAAAGTACGACAAGTACACGTCATTTATACGACATGGGTGTCTGAGACTAGAAGCCCGTGCTTTCCAGAAGAAATTATTTACTGAGAAGCTCTTTAATACCAGAGATTATTGTCCCATCCTCAAAGTACTTATAAAGGTCTTTACCGGGGCATACGGTTTGGTCAGAATGATCTTTATGGGTTGCAATAGAATCTGTCGGTACTTCATATTCCTGAGCCAGCCACGCACTTAAATGAATGATAGCTTCAATCTGTTCGGGTTTAATTTTCTGAACTTCATAATTACCCATCACATTGATTAAAGCATGCCCGGCGGGGTCGTATTCTGTGTTCGTATCTCCGGGGTACTCAAGTGGCCGCGCCTGATAAATCTTTCCATCGAGGTCGATACAAAAATGGTAGGGGATATCAATCCAGTTTTTATCATCCTGACTGAATTTCTGGAGATTGCGCATATACTCTTTAGGGTCTTTATCCTCCGGGAATTCAACTCCGCCATGATGAATCGTAATATATTCGATTTCATGAGTGGGGATTTCTCCCGTTTTCTCTTTACCGCCCCATTCTTTTTTTGAAATCATTTCAGGTTTATCAACCTGGGTAGCCTGAATGGTTAGAAGGGTTACAAAAACAGAGATAGCTGAAATTAAAGAGAAAAGTTTCATATGCAGGTATAAAGTCTATTGGTTTTGGATAAAGTATCGACATTAAAGGTTAATGGAAAGAGAGAACTTTTGAAATAAAAAAGCCCCCACCCAAAGGGAGGAGGCTTAACCAGAATCAGAAAAGATAATATTGCTTATGCTGTTTCAAGCATCTTTTTGAGAGTGATGCCAATTTCAGCCGGACTTTCTACAACCGTAATTCCAGCTTCAGCAAGGGCTTTCTTTTTCTCCTGAGCGGTTCCTTTACCACCAGAAATGATAGCTCCGGCATGACCCATCCGGCGTCCGGGAGGTGCAGTTGACCCTGCAATAAAGGCTACAACTGGCTTTTTGCAGTTATCTTTGATCCACTCCGCAGCTTCTTCTTCTGCAGTACCGCCAATTTCACCAATCAAAACGATGGAGTCGGTATCAGGATCATCGTTCAGCATTTTAACAGCATCAAGGTGGGTGGTTCCGATAACAGGGTCACCGCCAATGCCAATGGCTGTACTTTGTCCAAGTCCTTCTTTAGTTAGCTGGTCTACAGCTTCATAAGTGAGCGTTCCGGATCGGGAGATCAAACCCACTTTACCCGGAGTGAAAATGCTGCCTGGCATAATTCCAACTTTGGCTTCGCCCGGAGTAATTACTCCCGGACAGTTAGGTCCAATCAAAGTAGCGCCATGGCTGTTTACAATTTGCTTAGCCACAATCATATCTTTCACAGGAATACCCTCTGTGATACAGATAATAACCTTGATTCCCGCAAAAGCGGCTTCAGTGATTGCATCACCGGCAAAAGCTGGAGGTACAAAAATTACAGAGGTGTTGGCATTAACTTCATCAACAGCTTCTGCCACAGTATTAAAAACAGGTCGGTCTAAATGGGTTTGTCCACCTTTTCCGGGAGTTACACCACCAACAACGTTGGTGCCGTATTCAATCATTTGTCCGGCATGGAAGCTACCCTCGCTTCCGGTAAATCCCTGTACAATCAGGCGGGTATCATTTCCAACTAATACGCTCATTTTGTCTTTTTTGAGGTTCAAATTTGGGGTTGGGAATATAGCATCTCTGCTAGCGAATTGAAATGCTTATTTGTTAAGGAAAGTTTCAGGATTGGATTTTTCAAATAATACATCAGCTCAACCGGATCTGTTTTTTTGGTGTATAGCTGGGCCACTATTTTATCTGTAGCTGAAAAGATGAAACAAAAGCCACATCTGCTATGTTTAATAGATAAAGAAGTTAGAAAATCAATCAACAAAAAGAGTGACGTTATGAGTTTGAAGAACAAAACGAAGAAAGAATTACAAAACAGAGTAAAAGAATTGGAAGGCATTATCGCCAAAAAGGGAATAGGTTCCGATTATTTGTCAAAAGCAGAACGGATTCAAAGTGATGTAAACCTCGCTCTTATCTTGGGAGGCACAGCAGCCCTGATAGGAGCTACAGCCTGGGCGTTACTTAAAAGTACGGAAGACTAGACAGGGCGAAGTGTGGAAGGAGTTTTTTAAAAAATGTATCTCCTTCCTTCATTTTCTGGATTTTTGAAACTCAGGCACTATATTCAGCTTCCTTAAGTTTTTTATCTGAGTATTAACAAATCAAAGATTCCATGAAGCGATTTTCGTTCCTATTAACACTACTATTATTAGTGCCTGCCTTTTGTCTGGTTCAGGCTCAAACTACCCCTGATGGTGAATCCGAAGCTATGCGTGGATTTGCTCAGGCGGTCTCCATTTCAAATGGTTTTGTATTTATTGGAGAACCTTCCAACGACCACCAACCCGGTGCTGTCTATGTATTTACCAAGTCTGGTGAAGAGTGGACCCAGGAAACAATGCTTATGGCCGACAATGGAGCCATTGGTGATAACTTCGGTTCTGCCGTTTCCGCAGATGGAAAATATATTCTTATTGGTGCTCCGGAAGTAAATAATGAACAGGGCGCTGCCTATGTATTTGAGCAATCAAACTCTGGCAGTTGGACACAGACAGCTCAATTAATGTTGCCGGTCGATTCCGTTGAAAGTGCATTGGGATCCAGCGTAGTGCTTCGTGGCGATCACGCTTTTGTAGGTGCTCCCGGCCATGACGATGGACTGGGCGCGGTATTTGTATATCGCAGAGCCAACAGCGGCCAGTGGATGGAAATCACAAGTATCATGAATCCTGATACAGCTGGTTCAAACTTCGGTTCAAGCCTTGCTACAGATGGAATGAATTTAGTGGTAGGCGCTCCTCAGCGAGAAGGTGGTACCGTTCATGTATTTAATAATGGTTCCGGAACATGGAATCATACTGGTACACTCAGCAGCAATCAAACTACGCAAAGAAGTCAGTTTGGCAATTCGCTGGGTATTCATGGAGATCAAATTTTAGTAGGTGCTCCAAGAAATGCGGGCGCATCAGGAACTGTGTTTGTATACAGAAATGAAGAGGGTTCCTGGAATGAAAGTGGCCGTCTGGCAGCCTTTGACGGACAATCAGGATACATGTTTGGTAGCTCTATTACTTTTGTAGAATCAGGCGTATGGATTGGAGCTCCGAATGCAAATAACGGCAAAGGAACCATTTATCAGTTCCATATGGATGAAAACGGAATGTGGAACGGAGCTTCCAAGATGGCGATGGCCGAGCAGGAGGAAGGTGACTACTTCTCAGGAACTCTTGATGTTGATGGCAATGTAGCCGTTGCCGGATTAATTGGAGCCGATTACGGAGCTGGTTCAGCAGCTATCCTTGAAAAGGATAAAGATGGAAAATGGACTACTCAGAATCTTGTAATTGGGAAAGGCGGTTCTGTACTTAAGTCAATCACCAATGGGCGTATTGATTGCAGTGACGGCAAAGCTGATCGTTTTGGCTGTAGCAATGTTGACCTGATTTCCTTCATGCCGATCAGTGCTATTGGCGGCGAGCGCGGAGTTCGTCTGAATGATATGTGGGGCTGGACTGATCCGGTAACCGAGAAAGAATACGCAATTGTAGGCCGGAACGAAGGTACTTCATTTGTTGATATCAGCGATCCTTCAAATCCTATTTATGTAGCAAACCTGCCTATGACTGAAGGTTCACGCGCCAATGTCTGGAGAGATATGAAAGTGTATAAAAACCATGTCTACATTGTGGCAGACGGGGCCGGAGAACACGGAATGCAGGTTCTCGATATGACTCAGCTTCGTAAATTTGCGGGTGAACCATTACAACTCAAAGAAACCAACCATTACGATAAAATTCACAGTGCACATAACGTAGTAATTAATGAAGAATCAGGTTTTGCCTTTATTGTTGGCAGCAGCGGTGGTGGACAAACCTGTGGTGGCGGACTTCACATGGTGAATATTCAGGATCCGGCTAATCCAACTTTTGCAGGGTGTTTTGCAGATCCTTCTACAGGACGAAGTGGAACCGGATATTCTCACGATGCACAATGTGTCATTTATGATGGCCCTGACGAAGAACATAAGGGAAGTGAAATCTGTATCGGATCCAATGAAACAGCCATCAGTATAGCAGATGTAACCGACAAAGAAAATCCTAAAGCATTATCCACGGCTTCTTATCCGGATTACGGATACGTTCACCAAGGTTGGTTGACCGAAGATCACCGCTATTTCTTCCAGAACGATGAGCTGGATGAATTGATGGGTAAAGTTGATCAGACCCGTACTATCGTTTGGGATGTTACTGATCTGGATGATCCGCAATTTGTGAGAGAGTATTTCATTGAAAATGCTTCTTCCGATCACAACCTGTACATCAAAGACAATATGATGTATCAGTCGAATTATGTGAGTGGCTTGCAGGTGATTGATGTAACCGATCCGGCAAATCCACAGAAAGTGGGTCACTTTGATACCCATCCATTCACCACAGATGCTCCTGGCTTTTCAGGTACATGGAGTAATTACCCTTACTTCAAGAGTGGGGTTGTGGTTATGACCAGTGGACGTGAAGGACTGTTTATCCTGGAAACAAACCAGCAAGCGATCAACCAGTAGAAAACAATAAATTTGATCAGGCAACTTTATGTATTCTCACCAGAGATCAACATGAAGTTGCCTTTTCTTTTATAACCAAACTTAAAACCTCATGAACGTTCGTATGAAATCCATTTTGCGATCTTTATTCGTTATAAGTCTGTTTGTTATTTTTTCCTTTTCCGGGATGAATACGTTTGCCCAATCGGATACTAATGGACAGCGTATATATATCTGTAATCAGGGAGAAGCTACACTTTCTGTATTGGATGCGGAGTCAAATTCCATTGTCGAGACTATTGATCTGCAAAAACTTGGGTTTTCAAAAAATGCAAAACCCCACCACGCCATTACTGATGCTGATGGATCACACTGGTATGTAACGTTAATTGGGGAGAACAAGGTGCTGAAGTTTAACAGAGATAATGAACTGGTTGAACAAGCTGAAATGGAAGTTCCGGGACTGATGGCAATGCATCCTACGCAGGAGTTGCTTTTTGTGGGCCGGTCGATGAGTGCCGTAAACCCGCCGCAGAGTTTTGGAGTAGTAAACCGATCGGGGATGAAGGTAGATAGGGAAGTGGACTTATTTTTTACCCGACCGCATGCTATAGCCACAACTCCGGATGGAAAATGGACCTATATCGCCAGCCTGTCAGCGAATCAGATTTTAGCAAGGAACAACGAAACGGAAGAAACAGAACTCACAATATTGGATGGAAATTCGCATGTATTTGTGAACTTTGCTATTTCACCGGATGGACAAACCATGGTAGGAACCGGTCAGGTTTCGGGGAAGCTTTTGGTTTTTGATTTATCCAATCCATTAACGCCACAGGTAACGGATACCATTTCTGTCAATGCACAACCTTGGCATCCTGTATATTCTCCAGACGGTAAACGGGTCTATTTTGGGAATAAAGGGGCTCATACCGTAACTGTTGTAGATATGGAAAACAAAAAGGTAGAAAAGGTGATTGAAGGAAACGGATTAGCCCAGCCTCATGGAGCAGCGCTTTCCGCTGATGGTAAATATTTATATGTAACAAACAACAACAGAGACAAAACCTATAACCCTAAAGGATTGTCTGCTGAAGAGGAATTACCCGGAACCGTGGTTATCATTAATACAGAAACGCTCGAAATTGAGAAAGTTATAGAAACAGGTCGCTACCCAACCGGTATAGGAACCAGTAATTGGTAAAATCATTTGCAAAAACTTTTTGAAAGGAAGTCAATGAAAACTATGCGTTACAATTTTCTGGTCTTGATAATCCTCTCTCTGCTGGTGTCGATATCAGGATGCAAATCATCACAGACACCTGAAAAAAGCAGTTCGGATTCTAATAACTACCAGCGACAGATCAACCCATTTGCTGTTTATGCTGAAGATGGAACCCAGGTACCTCATCCTTTTACTGGAGGATTTAATGCTCCAAGACCTCAGTTTACTGATATAGACGACGATGGCGATCCTGATTTTTTTGTGCAGGAGCATACAGACGAACTCATGTTTTTTGAACATCTGGGAAGTGATACCGAAAGTCCATTAATGTGGCGATCCGATAAATTTCAGAATTTGGATATAGGGGAATGGTTTCGCTTTGTAGATATGGACCAGGATGGAGACTTCGATTTACTATCCGAACAACCGTACAGTTACATTCGCTATTACCGAAATGAAGGAACGGCTGAATCTCCCCGATTTGTACTCGCTGCTGATTCACTGAAGGATGTAAACGGCGAACCCATTTTTTCTGATCGGCAGAATATCCCAAATGTCACAGATATCGACTGCGACAACAGGCTGGATCTTTTTATCGGAAGTCTGGATGGTACCTTAGCTCGGTATGAATCGGTTGGCAGAGATGAAAACCAGATTCCGCAGTTTAAATTAGTTACCAAACGGTTTGAAGACATTGAGATTGTAAAGCAGTTTGGAACCATGCATGGTGCCAACACCATGGCCTTTATGGACATTGATTCCGATGGCGATCAGGATCTGTTCTGGGGTGATTTTTTCGAGCCAAGCATTCTGCTAATTGAAAATACCGGTTCGTGTGAAACTCCTGATTTCCGGGGCGAACCCAAACCCTTTCCACCATCAAATCCGGTTCAAACCAGTGGGTATAATGCTCCTACATTAGCGGACTGGGAAAATGACGGGGATATGGATCTATTCCTGGGCGTGCTTGGTGGAGCCTACAACGCAAACCTAACCCTGAGCGATAACCTGTATTTCTATGAGCAGGATGAAGGAGACTTTAATTTAAAGACTCGTCAGTTTATCAATATGATTGACGTAGGAGATGAGAGCATTCCGGCCACCGGCGATCTGGATGGAGACGGAGATGTGGATATGCTTCTTGCCAATAAAATTGATCCAGCAAACCAAAAGACCTCGGTTATTTACCGGTTTGAAAACCGTGGAACTGCTACTGCTCCGGAATTTCAGATGAGCGGGACATTGGATTTGCCCATTGCCTATCATTATGCACCGGTTTTAGGTGATTTAAACGGTGACGGGCTGGATGATCTGCTGATCGGGAACTGGAAAGGGGACATCTCTTTGTTTTTAAATACAGGAAATGGGTTCGAACTAAAAAAAGAAAAGATAGCAGGGCTTGAAAGAGGTAGTAATGCTGTTCCCACACTTGCTGATATTGATGGCGATGGAGATTTGGATTTACTGGTGGGAGAATCAGGAGGTGGCTTACAGCTATTCCGTAACACCGGTACTGCTGAAAATCCGGAGTTTAGTTTTGAGAAGGATGCTTTTTCTGGAGTTGAAGTACAGCACCGGAGTGCCCCTGCTTTCTATGATATAGACGGCGATGGCGATTTGGATTTATTCCTGGGAAGTAAAATTGAAGGCATTCTATTCTTTGAAAACACCGGAACTCCAAGTGAGGCGGAATTCACCCAAAAACCAATGCCTTTTGAGGTAGCAACAGCTCAGCTTACAGCCCCACATTTTGTAGACTTAGATGGAGATGGAATAGCTGAGTTTATTTCAGGTACGCGGGGCGGAGGATTACTTTTTTACAAAAAATAAATAAACAATCAATCCAGCTTTTTTATGATGCAATGGGCGATCTAAATTCTGATATTTAGTCCCAGAAGCCGGCGGCACTTTTCAATCATAAATTCAATTTTTTGCTCTACGATTTCGTCGTCAACTCTTCTAAGTTGAGCAGCTACACCACGGGGGTTGAGAATCAAAAATGCAAATAGCTCAGCACGTTCCTCATGTGGAAAAGTTTTGGAATAGTTGTTTAGAAAGCCTTCTCGTCCACTGCCCATGGGTGAGTTCTCTAATTGCCCGCGATAACTATTCACATAACCCGAGGCACCAAATTGCTGCTGCCAGTCTGGATCATTGTAGGTATTGAATTGAAATTCTATCAGGTGATAAAGCTCGTGGAGTACGATATGCTCGTTATTTCGCTTTGTATCTATCATCAAAAGCTTAAGAGGTGGGATGGGGATGCCTCCAATCGGTTGTTGATTAGCAAGAATCCGACTGCATAGAATTACATACTTCAGGTCGATTTTAGCTCTGGCGGTAGTCGGCACCCGTGAAAGTGCATTCCTAACAACTCGTGATGCTATTTTAGCACCAGAATTTGTCATTCCCCCACAAAGATATCTTCCGCCACCGGGCTTGGTATGATCTTCAACATATCCAATATTAATGTTGAAAACGGGGTCTAATAATTTAAGGTCACTGATTTCTGTTTCATGGGAAGCTTCGGCTTCGGAAACTCTCTGTGCAACTACAGTATTTATGACACTCAACAAAAGACAACTTACTATAATGCTCATGTAGTAGCAGTTCTTCATGCTTATTCCCCGATTTTATTAATAAAAAGTATTCTTGGTACTTAAACTACAATAAGCAAAAATAGAGAGTTGGAAGCAAGGACAGGAAGAATAGAGTGAGGATCGGGTTTGAATTTTATTAGTTGCAGTTCGATTATTTGCAAATCAAAACCGGCTCACTCCACCATAATGTCGCCGTAGGAAATCATCTGCTGGTTGGCATTGAAAATATAAACGCGGTTCAACCCACGGGCGCCTTCCGGGCTGTTGTTGCTATCCCACGAAAGCAGAATCGGGTCAATCTGGAAAGTAGTCAGGCCGGGTTGCAGCGTTTCGAAATCTTCGTATATAATCTGTTGACGGCCATTTGGAAGTTCCGTCCAAACCTGAATCCCGGTTACAGAATTTATGCCGGTAACATTAACTTCAAATTGTATGTTTTGTGATGTAAGAACAGGATTAGGGTAGGGAGGCACAATTTCAATCAACCCCTGGAAGAGAGGGGAAGTTCGCCAGTCATCTTCGTCTAAATTCTGAACAACACCCTGATTGGTGGTCTCGGTGAAATTAGCGGGAAAGGAGTAGGCTTCTTTTTCAAATTCTCGCTGGGCATCATTACGGGTACAGCTTGCCAGCATGAGCATTGACATCAAAAAAACCGTATAAGAAAAAAACTTCGTCATAAAATGGCACGAACTTAGCGTTCATTACGTTCGAATTTCAGGAAACAAACCGTATCTTTACATCACTGAAAATACAAAACATTCACTATAATACTACGATGCTTCATATTGCAGGTATAAAAAATTGCAACAAAATCAGGGACACAAAAAAATGGATGAAAGAGCATGAGGTAGAGTTTGAGTTCATCGACGTTAGAGAGGAGCCGCTGACCCGCAATGAATTGAAAGAACTGGAGTTTAAGGTGGGTTTGGATGTATTGGTGAATAAAAGAGGCCGGAAATGGAGAGACTTAGGCCTTGCCGACCAGGATCTGTCTGACGATGAATTATTTGAACAACTGCTGGAAAATCAGGTTATGATTAAACGCCCGGTATTAATCAAGGATGAGTCGGTTTTGGTTGGCTATGATGAAGAGTCTTTTGAAGCTTTTATAGCGGAAGAGGAACCGGAGGAGAAATAATCGGCTCACCCCATACGTTGGTCAGCCCGTCCAGATTATGATCAAAATTATCTTCTCCATATTACTATTTATGCTGTCATATCCTGCCTTAGCGCAGCATAACTTTCCGGATACCAGCTCCACGCCGCCAACCATGGAAGAGCTTTTTTCGGTGAAGGAAACGTTCCGGTATGAAGTTAAATATGGTTTTCTAAAACTAGGCTGGGTGAATGTAGAATTGCTGAGTGACACAACCTACGAGGGAAGAGAATTAAATCACATTCTTACCGAAATTGTGTCAAATCCTTCTATACCTTTTGTAGGTGATGAACTGGATCGCTTTCACAGCCTGTTTTATGTAAATGAAGACGGGCTGCCTGTGGAGGTGAAATACTGGAAGGATAATATCGACGAAAATAAGTATGATGAAATTCAGTATTGGTTCGACCGCGACATCAATAAGGTTTACTATATAGAAGAAGATGATTCACGTGATACCCTGGATTTGGAAGATCCGGCTACATCCGGCCATCTGATTTTTTATTTTTCGCGTTTGTTTGCAGGGAGTGAAGAAGATTATACGCTTCCGGTGTATGTAACCAAGAAAAAGGGATATATCTATGCAGACAACTCATTTAAAAAAGAAGAACGAAATTACGCACCCTTCGACGGACCTATTCAGGCATATCTAATGAATGGCACAACAGAAAATATTGAAGGACCTTTTGGTTTTTCCGGCGATTTCAGGGCCTGGTTTCTGGATGATGACCTTCGGGTTCCGCTGGAAGCTAGGGTTAAGGTTTTATGGGGAAATGTAATTGTAAGAATGGTTGAATACTCACGAGAAGAATTATGAAACAGGTACTAATAAAGAAACTGGATCACGCGAAAGACTTACCGCTTCCAAATTATGAATCGGTAGCTGCAGCAGGAATGGATGTCCGTGCAGCCGTAGAAACACCGATTGTTATTAAGCCCGGAGAGCGAACGCTAATTCCAACCGGATTGCAAATAGCCCTTCCTGAGGGGTATGAGGCTCAAATCCGCCCCCGAAGCGGTCTGGCCATTCGAAATGGCATCACCATGCTGAATACACCCGGAACCATTGATGCCGATTACAGGGGAGAAGTGAAAGTAATTGCCATCAACCACGGGGAAGAAGAGTTTGTGGTGAATCACGGCGATCGTATTGCACAAATGGTGATTGCCCCGGTCACTCAGCTCCCGCTTTTGGAAGTGGATGAGCTTGATGAAACGGATCGTGGCGAAGGCGGGTTTGGCAGCACCGGCGTGGAATGAATTTTGAACGCTGACCTTCATTGTTAAACAAAACAACATTCTATTGAGTCATTCTGAGGGTACTCCCGAAGAATCTTCACAAGTCTTAATCTCTAATTATTCCATTTTTGAAGCTGAAATCTGCTTGCTGTCAGCTGAAAGCTATGACCAATAACCTCCGCCCGTACCTCAATCTCATCAAGGATAACAAAGACTTTCGCCGGCTTTGGATAGCTCAGTCGGTATCGAATTTCGGGGATTGGTTCGGTCTGCTCGCCCTGTATGCCATTATTGGCCGGTACTCTGATTCTGAGTTTTTATTGGGGCTTATCATTGTAGTCAAAATGCTCAGCCTGGCCTTTTTCTCACCATTTGCTGGGTATATAGCCGATCGGTTCAACCGAAGAAAACTCATGATTTGGTGTGACCTTCTCAGGGGACTAGCCGTAATTGGAATCATTTTGGTAGATTCAGCAGCAACGCTTTGGCTTGCTTATGTTCTGACGGCCATTCAGATGATGTTATCTGCTGTATTTGAGCCGGCGAAGACTTCCTCCATCCCCAATGTCACTTCAGAAGAAAACCTTACAAACGCCAATATCATATCGACGGCAAGCTGGAGTATCATTTTTACTACCGGGATGGCTATTGGTGGGTTTGCAACCGAGTGGCTGGGAACAACCAATGTGCTGATTCTTGATGGAGTCAGTTACGTTGTTTCAGCCTGGTTTGTATACCGGGCAGTAATCCCTCAAAAACGACTGTCGAAAGAGGAGTTATATAGAACAAGAAATCCACTCAAAGGAATTAAAGAAGGCCTCAGCTACCTGGTGAGAAACCGGCATATTCTTCGGCCTTCACTGGCGAAAGGAACCTCAACGGTGTTTCTGGGCGGACTTGTTTACCTGCTCATTATTGTCAGTGAGGAAGTTCTGATGATGGGCAGTATTGGTCTTGGATTACTTTATGCTGCACGGGGATTTGGAACAGGAATAGGACCGATTATAGGCAGGCGTATCTTCAGGGATGAAAAAGACTGGGTGTTGCTGATGGGGCTTGCTATCACTTTTTGTGGAGTGATGTATTTAGTGGTCGGGATGGTGAATAGTATCGGGCTGATGCTATTGTTCGTATTATTGGCTCATTCTGCATCCGGGGCAAACTGGGTTTCCAGTACGGTACTTCTCCAAAAACGAACTCAGGATACTTTTCGCGGAAGAATATTCAGTACTGAATGGCTGCTATTTACAATAGGAAATTCGTTTTCGGTAATCATCGCTTCACTAATTCTTGAGAGTGGATTGATGACCGTAAAACCCCTCATTATGGTTTACGGAGGAGTGATGGCACTTGCCGGAATCTTATGGAGCTTCACCATAACCCCCAACGAAAAAGCCTGGCGGTTGAATACCGAACAAGAAACATCGAAGGCAAAGCTCTGAATTTTTCTGCCTTCAATATTCAGTGTTCACTGCTCGAAATTCTAATCTTCGTCTTCCGGTAAATTCATATCTACATTACTCCGGTAATCACCCAATAAATGCTGAGAGAAATAATACCATTTCTGGCGTTCGAAGTAGGGTTGATAAGGTCCGAAGCCATGTCGGCGACCGGGCAGAATCATCATGTCAAATCGCTTGCCGGCCTTGATGAGCGCATCCGCCAGACGAAGAGTGTTAGCGGGATGTACGTTGTTATCGATATTTCCGTGTACAAGTAACAGATGCCCTTTCAGATTACCTGCCAAGTCTGCATTCGATTCAATCGGGCCGTCAAAAGTGATTTCTTCTTTTTCCACTTCCACGCTGTCCTCGTTCATTTCTTTTATGGTTTTGCGCTTTTCTTTCACCCCGTTGTGTGTTTCGCTCCACCAGTGGTTATATACATTGTTGTCGTGATTTCCTGCAGAGGAAACAGCAACATCATAAAAATCAGGATAAGTGAGCAGGGCTGCGGTACTCATGAAGCCACCACCGGAATGCCCGAAAATACCAACACGGTTTTGGTCTATAAAAGTATGACGGGATGCCAGTTGTTCGATTCCATACTTGTTATCAGCCAAAGGATAATCACGAAGATCTCCATATCCATAGGTATGGTAATAACGGGAGCGAACCGGACTTCCGCCACGGTTACCAAATGCCACTACCACAAAGCCAAGCTGTGCCAGTGCCTGATTTCGGCCTGTGTAACCCTGCAGCGAAAAGCTGGTTGGGAAAGGCTCGGTTTGTGGCCCCGGATACACGTAAGAAATAATAGGGTAGGACTTGGATGAGTCGAAGTCGAATGGTTTCCACATTACACCATACAAGTCGGTAGCTCCATCTGCTGCCTTTATTCTAAATTCCTCCGGTGCTTTCCACCCAATAGCTTCAGCTTTACCCATGTCGACCTCCTGAAGCGTGAGTATCACTTTTCCATTCCGGTCCCGAAGTACCGACTTGGTTGGCATATCGACACGTGAATAATTGTCTACAAAGTAATTGCCTTTGTCAGATTCTGAAATACTGTGATCGGCATTTTCAGGAGTGAGGTGTTTGAAGTTCGAACCATCAAAACGAACACTGTACAGGTGTTCATAATAAGGATGATCTCCATCACGGCCGTAGCCTTCAAAATAAATGGTTTTTGCCGCGGTATCGATTTTAACAATATCACCCACTACAAAATTACCGGATGTGATTTGATTCTTGAGATTACCTTCAGAATCATAACGATATAACTGTCCCCAGCCGGTACGCTCGCTCCACCAAATGTATTCTTCTCCATCATTGATAATAGCCAGATCCTGGAAACTCCAGTTGAAATAAGGCTTGCTGGTTTCACTTAGAAGAACTTCAGTTTCACCGGTTTCAGTATCACCAATGAGGATATCTACTTTGTCTGAAGTCCGGTTTTCGCGGTAGATATACAGTTTATCAGAAGGGGTGGATTTAAAGT
This sequence comes from Gracilimonas sp., assembly GCF_040218225.1. Classification (NCBI taxonomy): domain Bacteria; kingdom Pseudomonadati; phylum Balneolota; class Balneolia; order Balneolales; family Balneolaceae; genus Gracilimonas; species Gracilimonas sp. The sequence continues at coordinate 63,370 of NZ_JAVJQO010000002.1, read as the reverse complement.
CCCCGGTTTGATGATTTCCATAGTTAGCCCGGAGCTCCTGATCTTCCCATTTATCAGTATCCATGATCACACGGTTGCGGCTGGCGATATCAAAAACTTCAACCTGTGGAATTCCTATCTCTTCATCGCCCGGCATGGAGTATTTGTAGGTTTCAAGTTCCGGACGCTTTCCGAGAGCATCGATAACCCAAAGTTCTTTCACTTTCCGGTCATCTGTTCTGGTGATGTATAGTTTGCTTTCGTCATCAAAAAAGTCGGCATTGGTTCGAAGGCGTTTGTCGCTGGTAGTGTCGCCTTCATCAGCTTGGTAACTGAACCATCGTTCACCATCATCGGTAAGCTGAATCTCAGTACTGTCTTCGTCATCTGAACGCATGATGTAGAGATTGTGATTTTTAGCAAAGGCAATCCATGTACTATCAGGAGAGTAGGTAGCCCAACGTTCGCGCTCTTCTTTTTCAAGCGAGTCTCCTTTAATAAGGTCGTTTCCATTTAGATTATAAGTGAATTGAATACTGTCCACATGGAAAGTAAACCGCTCTTTATCTGTGTCATATTCAAAATCTTTCAGATCCAGGTCTTTGGCATTGAACGGACGCTCAAAAATCTCTGTAAGTTGCGACGCCATTTCTTCCTGGTCAAAAAGAAGGCGCTGGGACGGACGTTCAGCATTTACGAAATACCAGTTTTTACCTTTATCGTTTTCGTAGGTATACCAAAAGTTGTTGGTGTCTTCAATCCATTGGGCCCATACCGAAGTATTTCCAATTAGTTTTTCCATTTTATCACCGGTGAAACGTTCTGCAGCCTCGAAATTAGCTTGTTGAGCAAATGCCGTATTAGAAAATAAAGCGACCAGAAAAGCGACTAAAAGAGCTGATTTTAATAAAGATGTGTTCATAGAAAAACCATAATGTTTAGATTAGGCGAACAATAAACGAGATATATTTGTAAAAGGCTGTGATAAAATTCGGGATAGCTACAATTTCTCTTTTTCGGCCCTAAAATCCTGATCGTCGATAAGTCCCTGTTGCCAAAGGCCAGTCAAGTATTCCAGCCGATCCATTGAACCGGGGTCGTATTCCGATTCTCTTGGTTTGGCTTCTTTTTCCGCTTCAATTCTTTTGAGTTCAGCTTCAACGGCTTTTTCTATTGATTTGCTGATCGCTTCCGGGTTTTTCAGCCCGATAAGCTCAATCTTTCTGCCGCTTGTTTTGAGGACAACAGAGCCAACACCAAACGACTTTTCCCCAGAAACAGCCTGCCGGATATCTGCCAGATCAATATTCTGAGATATATGGCCATCTACCACCGTAATTTTCCGGTCAGTGATTTTATACGAAATGCCTTTCTGTGTTTTCCATGTTTTCCAAAGCAGGTAGATGCCAATTAAAACCGGGGTCAGAATTACTCCAAAAAAATACCGCCAGAAAAAAGCTTTCCAGGAGGGAGTGAGAATGATGGATTTTTCGTTGTTACTCATAACAGATTTTACAGATTATATACTCAGATTATCGTGGGTAAATTCGTATATTTTGCATTGCAAACGTAGCCATAGTTAATAAAATTCGCATACTATTGAAACCCTGGAAATACGTAGTTGCCGGCTGGATGACGCTCGTTATCATTGCTGGCTTTTTGATTGAAATCCCTGACATTCCCATTCTCGAACAGACGGCACGTAATATTTTTTTCCACGTACCTATGTGGATGACCATGTTTGTGCTGTTCCTTATAAGCTTTTGGTACAGCATTAAATATCTGAATGAACCGGTTATGGAATTCGATATTAAAGCTTCATCAGCTGCGATGGTGGGAGTCGCATTTGGGGTTTGTGGATTATTGACGGGTTCACTTTGGGCGCGATTTACATGGGGCTCATGGTGGACGTTCGCTGAACCTAAAATGAATCTGGCCGCTCTCGCTCTGATGATTTATGTAGCTTATTTTGTACTCAGATCCGCTTTTGATGACGAACAGAAGCGCGCAAAATTGTCGGCTGTTTATAATATTTTTGCAGTTACTACCATACCGTTTTTATTGTATGTGGTTCCGCGGCAATTAACAAGCTTGCATCCCGGGGCAGATGGAAATCCTGCTTTTAGCGAGATTACAGCCGACGAACTTCGTTATATTTTATACCCGGCATTCATCGGATTTATAGCTATAGGCTTTTGGATTTACGATGTAGTTAACAGATATAAAAAGGTTCAATTCGAAATTGAGAATTCGTAAATTTCAATGCAATAAGATTTAAAATTAATGCAAGAAGATTCACTCGCCGTCGTTGATACCCTGACTCAAGCCTACTCTGACAATTGGAGTGGAGCTCCCGGGGCAGAAGATGCCGGTGCATTCATTCAATTTATGTCTTCAAACGAATTAATATATGTAGTGTTGGGAGTAAGCCTGATCATCTGGTTTATACTCCTGTTTTTTCTTTTCCGGGTAGATAAGAAAGTGAGTAAACTGGAAGAACAAATTCAATCATCAAAAGACGCATGAAACCAAAACTGATTATAGGCATTGTAGCCATTGTTGGGTTTACCTCCCTGTTGATGTACAACTTTGGGGAAAGTATTAGTACCTACACAACTTTTGAAGGTGCATCTGAAATGAGCAGTGCTCACATCCCGGGTACCTGGGATGAAGAAAAAGGAGCTGAATTTTCGTTGGAAACCAAGAGATTTGTGTTCTATATGAAAGACGAATCCGGTGTTTCCAAAAAAGTGGTGTACTCCAAGCCCAAACCCAATAATTTTGAACAGGCCGACCAATTGGTGGTTATCGGTGAGATGAGGGGTGATACTTTTTATGCAAACGAAATGCTGATGAAGTGTCCTTCTAAATACAACGATGCCGACCCAAGTCAATTCAGCGAAGCTGCACAAGGTTAAATCTCTTCTATGCTAGGAACAATTGGTAAAATCCTGATCTCCGCTTCTTTTGTAACTTCTCTGGCGGCCATGATCTTCTATTTCATTTCAGCAAACCGGGATGAAAACAGAACCCTGAAAGTGGGCAACTGGCTGTTTGCCACAAAAGCAGCTTTTCTTGTTGTTGCTTCCGGAATCCTGGTTTATCTGATTTTCCAGCATCAGTTTCAATATTATTATGTATTCAATTATACCAGTCTTGATTTAGCCCCGCGTTATCTCTGGTCAGCTTTTTATGGAGGGCAGGAAGGCAGTTTCATGCTCTGGATTCTCATTTCCGCTTTCTTTGGTTTTGGGTTGATGAAGTGGACGAGGGAACCATATAAGGCTCCGGTGCTTTTCTTCCTGACACTTACACAGGTATTCTTATTATCCATGCTTTTGGGATGGGATATTTTTGGGCTAAAACTGGGAGCCTCACCATTCCGAACCATCGCTGAAGAAATGCCAAATGCTCCGTTTCTGCAAACTAATCCTGATTTTGTTCCACAGGATGGAAGCGGCTTAAATGATTTGCTAAAAAGCCCCTGGATGATGATTCATCCGCCTATATTATTTGTGGGTTTTGCGATGATGACCATCCCGTACTGCTTTGCCATGGCCGCGCTGTGGAAGCAAAAGTATAATGAGTGGATTGGGCCGGCACTTCCTTGGACACTGAGTGCAAATGTAGCTTTACTGACCGCCATTTTTCTCGGGGGATATTGGGCATACGTCACGCTTTCATTCGGAGGTTATTGGGCTTGGGATCCGGTTGAAAATGCATCCCTGGTTCCATGGCTGATCGGTACGGCGGGCATTCACACTATGATTATTCAACGTAAGAGCTCAGTGGCTCAAAAATCATCGATTCTGTTTGCCATACTTGCTTACGTAGCAATTGTTTATGAAACCTTTCTGACTCGATCCGGAATTCTGGGAAGTTCATCCGTTCACAGTTTCGTGGATTTAGGATTGTACAATCAGCTGCTGGCTTTTATGGTAGTAGTAACCGGAGTAGGTCTGGGGCTCTTCTTTTGGAGGTACAAGGAGCTTCCTTCACCAGATAAAGAAGCTAAATTCCTGAGCCGTGAATTTATGACGGTCACCGGAGCGATGCTGCTTCTCATACTTGGCCTGGTTATTATTTTAGGAACCAGTTCTCCGATTATCGGTAAATTATTTGTAGAAAATCCCACTCCCCCGGAAATAAGTTTTTATAACGACTGGAGTATGCCCATTGCTATGATAATGGCCATCTTTACGGTGTTGGGACAGTACCTTTTCTGGAAAAAATATGACGCTGAATCTCTGGCATCAGCTCTGATTAGTCCCTTACTGGTTACGAGTGCGGTAACTATCCTGTCCATCATTCTTGGAGATGTACGGAACATCTACTACATGGTGTATCTCTTTTGCGGGTACTTCGCTGTGGTAGGGAATGCCTGGGTTCTGGTGCGTTTAACAATGCAGAATCCTAAGCTCATTGGGGGTTCACTTACACACATCGGTTTTGGATTACTTTTGGTCGGAATTTTAGCTTCATCTGCATATAATTCCTATCTGGTGGATCAGAAAACAGCGAACTATAACACCGCGGTAGAACGGGGAGAGGTGACGGATGAACAAGGCTTTAAAGTCACCCAAAAAGAAGAAATGCTATTGTTAAATCTGAATGAGCCGGTTATAGTAGACTCCAGATATGTTGTGACTTATGAAGGGTACGAACTTGACAATTCAATCCGCAGGGGACAGCAAACCTATAAAATTAAGTTTGAGCCGGTTGATGGTGGCAAGACTTTCTATATGAATCCGGAAGTGTATCCGATGCTGACAACTTCCACTGCCGAGAATATCCAATGGTCGGTAGATCCGGATGTGAGAACAGGATTGCTAAGTGATATTTATTTATATGTAGGTGGTAGTTCATATGTACAGGAACAAAACGACCGGGCCAGTGAAAATCGCCGGATGATGCAAAATGCATCCCTGCAAGATACCTCTGGAACAGATACACCTGAAGTTCAAAAAATTAAACTAAACCCGGGTCAGACTATTGATGTGGGCAAGTTTAAAATCAGGTTTGTGAGCTATGCCAGAACAGATACTTCCGAACTTCCGCCAAATACGACCATTGGTGTTAAAGCACAGGTTGAGTTGATGCATCCTGCCAGCAATCGAGTCATCACTCTTGAACCCCTTTTTGCTGTTTACAGCCAAGACGGGCAAAGCTACATCTATTCACCGCCAGCCCGGGTTCCAGACTTTGATCTTGAATTTCAATTCACCCAAATAAACCCTCAGGAAAACAATATTGAACTAACGGTAACCGGACTTGAGGAAGAATATGAGCCGGAATGGGTGCTTATTGTGGCGGATGAGAAACCGTTTATATCTGTGGTATGGGCAGGAACATTTATTCTGATGGCTGGATTTAGCATTTCGATTTTCCGACATTGGGGCAGAGAACGGAAAAAGAATAATGAATAATCAATGTTGAACACAGAATAATGAAGTCAAATACTTTAGAGCTCCGGATCAGATCAACATTCAAAGTTGAATATTCTATATTCATTATTCTTTTTGCACTACTATTTTCTACGGGAACCGATATTAGGGCTCAGCAAAAAGAAGACCTTCCATCGCCACGTGGAGCTTTTCTGCGATCTCTGGCAGTTCCGGGATGGGGACATTATTACGCCGATAATGATAACTGGAATCGGGGCAAGTATCACCTTGCGGGGGAAGTAGTACTGGTTCTTTCATATTTTGGGCTTAATGCCCGCGCGAATTATTTAGAGCAGGATTACTACACCTTTGCTCAAGCGAAAGCTAGCACCAATCTCTCCGGTAAATCCAGAGATTATATTATCGCTGTGGGTAATTATGATAACCTTTCTGCTTACAACGATGCACAGCTCCGGACACGAAATTGGGATCAGGTTATTCCGGATACTCCTGCAAATCAATGGAGTTGGGAAAGCACAGCGCAAAGGTTTCAGTATCAGGATGCGAGAGAGCGTGTGGAACGTAACCGCAGTCAGTTACCCACTTTAGTAGCGCTTATGGTAGCCAACAGGATGGTAAGCGGTATCAGTGCTTTTATTCATGCCCGAGATCTTGCAGAAAATGTACCTGAAGCTAGCTTTACTTATGTAGATACTTTTGGTCAGCCTGCGATAACAGCTAATCTTCGGTTTAACTTTTAAAGCAAATTTTCGTTTTCCTTCCTTCCTTTCTGAATCTCATAACTAAACATGAGTTCAAGTCAAGTTAAAATGAGTCATTTTTGGCATCTGGATTATGCCCTGATGGCTTCTAGTCAGTCTGATGGATCTCTAGAAAGACTTTTTGTCGAATTCGCGTTAACTAACGACAGTTCAATATAAAGATAGTCGTTATTATATATTGAGTGGTCATTTCGCGGCGAATGCCCGAAACCCAATTGTTTTCCAGACATCAATAACTGATTCTATGGCTATATCTAGTCCCGTCTTCGCGGGAATGATCACAATCGCTATTTGTTCGTCTGCTATGCTCATTTCTTATATCGAACTCAGGTTAATGAAGGTTTTTTACAGGACTGAATTTTTTCTAAAAAAGGAACTCCATCGCCTTGAAAAACGCTTCCAAAAGTCCTAATCTGATAAAAATTAAAAACTGAAAATAACCGGATAGAATGGACGTAAAGAAAGTAGCTGTAATTGGCGGCGGAACAATGGGAAATGGAATTGCGCATGTATTTGCGATGAATGACATTTCCGTACATCTCATCGAGACCCAACAGGAATTTGCGGATAAAGCCGTAGCGACCATCGAGAAGAATTTGGATCGCATGGTGAAGAAAGAAAAGATTGATGAGGCTAAGAAAAACGCAACACTGGATGGAATCACCGTATTTCTGGATGTGGAGAAAGGTGTAAAAGATGTTGACCTGGTTGTTGAGGCTGTTCCCGAAAATTTTGAGATCAAGAAAACCGTCTGGGAAAAAGTAGACAAAGCTGCTCCTGATCATGCTATTCTGGGATCCAATACGTCCTCTATTTCCATCACAAAGCTGGCGGCTTTAACATCCCGCCCCGAAAAATTTATCGGGATGCATTTCTTTAATCCGGTTCCGGTGATGAAGCTGGTCGAGATTGTACGCGGACTCCAAACCGATGATGAAACCTATGAGGTAGTGAAAGTTACTTCAGAGAAATTGAACAAAGTACCAGTTCCTGTTAACGATGCTCCCGGTTTTGTAAGTAACCGCGTTCTGATGCCCATGATCAATGAGGCCATCTTTTGCGTAGGAGAGGGAGTCGCAACAGCTGAACATGTGGACGAAGTGATGAAGCTGGGAATGGCTCACCCAATGGGTCCGCTAAGACTGGCAGATTTTATTGGCCTGGATGTGTGCCTTGATATATTGAACGTGTTGTATGAAGGTTTCAAAGACCCGAAATATCGCCCGGCCCCGCTCTTGGTTAAAATGGTGGATGCCGGCAAATTGGGCAACAAAACCGGCGAAGGGTTTTACACTTACGACTGAGTGACCTAAGCCTGACTTTAGTCACTCTGAGCGAAAGCGCCTGCCTGCCGTAGGTAGGATGAACCTATGCCATGAAATAATTACCAGGTAGGTAGTGCTCGTTCCGCCGGACTTCTTCGGAATTTATATAGCAACTTCACAAGACTTTAGACTATCCTCAATAATCCTCGGTAACGCTTATTTCAAAAATACCCAGATCTTTCTGAAAGAAAGGAAGCACATTCGAGTGATATCTTGTTTGTTCAAAAGTTGGCGCATGGATGATAACTGAAAAGTTATGATACCATTGAGCGGTTTTAACCTGATACAATCTTCCGTTAACAGAAAACCGGATTATTTTGATATTCACGATGTCTGATTTTTTTTTGTAATCGCCACCATAACTGTTGATGACTTCAGTATTTGATGGAGTGCTTCTATAGGCGGAGTTTGTAATATCTTTGTATTGAGGATTAGATACCAGACATTCCTTTTCAATCCAAAGATTGGTTTCCGCTTTATTCTCCTCGATCTCATATGTAATGTTATTCGATTTCAGGATACTGATAAGTTCAGATGCAGAAGTTCCAGCTTCGCAATTTTTGGTGAAATAACTATAGAAACCCAAGCCATCATATCCTTCACGTTGGAAAGGCCCCATCCTGAACCCTGCAGAGGCCCAGTCTCTCGGAAAGCCATGACTGGCGGTACTCAGAAATTCCAGCTTGGTCACTATTTCGTTCTGACTGGAATACACATTAAACCGATCCTGTATGGAGTATTTTGCACACCGAAAGTAATATTCGCTTACCTGAATACGCTCAAGGCAGGTTCCCCGGTTTTCAATTTCTTCGTTGGTTGTAACACCAATCTCAATATCGAAAGGTAAGGGGAGGAAGGTAGTTTGTGCCTGTACGGGGATTCCCCAACACGGCACCAAGAAAAAGAAACGAAGCAGGCTTATGGTTTTCATTTTATATAGTTGATGAATAGTTAAGAGGGCGGAAGCAAGCCATGATCAGGCGGCTTTATCTGTATTCTTGTTTCTTACAAACAATACAGGGTCGGCTCCGTCGGGGTCGGCGACAATGGCTTTAATGGTACTATTGCGTAAAGTGGGAGCTTCTTTATCTATGGCATTCCATGTTTCTTTGACGAATTCCATAAACGCTTCCGGATTTGTACTGCCCGGGCCGCATGTAATTACCTGCTGAATGCTGCGGGCCAGCTCTCCGTATTTAACGGCCGTAGTTTTGTGCACAATGAAACGTTCACCGAACTTCATAAACGTTTCTACAGCAATCAGGGCCGCTGACAATAAACTGACAAAACCTCCTAAAAATACAATCAGGTTATTATAGGGCAGTTGTTCTATATCGGCAAAAATACCGGCTCCAACAATGGTTGAAAGCAAAGCAGCCGGAATGCCAAATTTCCAGTTTAATTTTTCATAGAACCGGGCACTTAACTCATGTTCAACCTGGTAGCGGCGGATAGTTTTATGCCATCGGTTGAGTAATTCTTCGTATATCATGGGTTTTTACAGTTATTCCTTTTCAAACCATCAGGAAAAGCAATGACGGTGTTAAAGGAGATGTGAAATAACTAACAGTGTATTGTTTAGTATTGCTTCAAAATGAAGAGGTGAGCACCACGATATCCTTATTTTTAGGCATTGAATAATAGTACATACAATTTTGAAATTAGTATATATCCCTAAAAAATATTTTTTCTAAACAGCAAGTCGGGGCTCTCCAGGTTGAGTTGCGAAGATGGATACTAGCAAAAAGGGTATGAGTAAGGTAAAAGTGAAAAATCTTAATTTCCTAAATGAAGAGGGTACAGCCGTCTTCCAGGATATGCTTCACTTTGTCTTCCTATCGCTTGACCTTTTTCATCATGACAATTAGAAAGGAGTAAATAACTTTAAGCAGCTACCGAATCATCGAGGATTTCATCAGCCAGGTAAATCACTCTGTTGGCTTTAAGGAGCAAATCCTGCAGTTTTCGGCTTACCAAATGCTGAACTTCCTTTAGGCTCTTGGGCGAAGTCAGTTCATATTGGAAATAAGAGATAAGGTTAATGGCGGAGAGATAGCGGCCATGCTCATCTCCGTCAATTTCGATGTGCCAGCGGGTGATGATATCGTCTTTAGCCAGTAGTTCATTTACCCGTTTGCTAATGGATTCCATCCAGCGGCTGGCTCGTTCAATGCGGTAATTTCCTGCTTCTCCGGGTATTTCGGGCTGACAGCGGTCAATATCAAACAACCAGCTCATTTCAACATCTATGGTAGGAGTGACGTTGGATTTGGTTAGGGTTTCGATCTTGAGAAACGGATGACTATTCATACCTTCCAGTTCTTTGGCCATGGTGGTTTCCCGGAAGCTATCCCAGTCAAAGTTGATGGAAAGCGAATTCATGAAGTTAGATGTCTGATCCAGTCCAATGATTAATTCTAATCCGGTGGCATGAATCTTATTATCTTCCCAGGTCCTGAATTTCTTGGCTTTAATCCCTCTTTTGCCCAATTGTGATTCTACAGTATTTACGATAGAATTAAATATTGGATAATGCATGAAACCTGTATTTTCCCCTCTATTTAAATGAACTATTACGAACTAATATATCTAAAGCGAGAGCTTAAAAACAAGTTAACTGTCGGTAAAATCGAGCAGGCGGTGAGCCCATATAAAAACTATTTGGAGTTTTTTGTGCATACAGACACCGCTAAACACCGATTATGCTTTAGCTCAGCCCCCGGAAATATTGCATTATATCTGGATAGCTTCCGCGGAGCAAAAAAGAGCAACACCATTGATTTCTTTGAGAAAATTTATGGCGTGGAAATAACCGATGTAACCATACCAGAGACCGATCGCTGGCTTTTTATTCACTTTAAGGACGGGCATAAATTACACTTCAGGCTGTTTAGTAACCGGGCTAATGTTTTCCTTTCCAGGGAAGGGCAAATTGTTGAAGTGTTCAAAGAATATGATGAAGAGGGAGAAGAACCGTCATCTCCCCAGGTTTTGAATGTATATGAGATCGAGGAAGATATAAGCAGAAAAAGCACCAAGAATAAATTGGTAGCTATCAATGCGATGTTCCCCAGACAAAATATTCCCGAGCTTATTGATATTTACAATCTGGAAGAGTCTAGCGTAGAAGAACTGCAGGAGTTTGTTCGAAAAATCTGTGATGAGATGGAAAATGAACCCTTCCCCCGGCTCCTTGAAAATGGAGACACCACGCTGCTGTCTGAAAAGACCTTACCACTGAAGACTGAAAAAGAATTCGAAAGCGTAAATGACCTTATTCTTTATCGCTATAAGAATTACTCCAGGGATCAGCGGCTCAAACAGCGGAAATCATCACTCCTGAAAAGCCTGAAGCGTAAAATAAAGCGTACTAAATCAGGCTTGCAAAACCTGGAACAAGCGGACAAAGGACTGGAACGCGCTGAAAAATACGAGCAATGGGGGCATATTCTGATGGCCAATGCTCATCTTGGAGATGTTAACCAGGAAGAGATTGAAGTGGAAGATTTATACAATGAAGGCGAAAATGTGACTATTCCGCTTGAGATCGATCTGGACATAGCAGAGAATGCCCAGCGTTATTACAAGAAATCATCCGGGGCTGAAAAGTCTTATGAGGAAGCCATGAAGCGTATTCCCATCATGCAAAAAGAAAAAGAAAAGGCCGAACGGTTACTGGAACAGGCTGAATCTATTACGAATCTCTGGGATTTTAAAGATTGGGAAAAAGATCATGAAGAAGAGCTCAAAGAATATAGAAATCAGGACAACTCATCAGATGAAGAACAGCTCCCATTTTACACACTCGAAGTAATGGGTTACCCGGTTTGGATTGGGAAAAATGCAAAAAGCAATGATACCCTAGTCCAGAAAGCTCATAAGGAAGATGTGTGGATGCACGCACGAGGTGTTCCCGGTTCACACCTTGTTATCAGAATGGGGAATGACAAAGGAATGCCCGGAAAAAAGGTGTTACTGGAGGCCGCTTCGTACGCTGCTTATAATTCGAAGGCAAAAGGATCGAATTTGGCTCCTGTGATCATCACCAAAAAGAAATATGTCCGAAAACCCAAAGGTTCTCCTCCCGGGGCAGTAGTTGTGGACCGGGAAGAGGTAGAAATGGTGACTCCTAAAAAGCCCAATACATGAACTCATATCGGCTGGAAAGATTTAAGGACAGTATTTACGTGTGTGGCTTTATGGCTTCAGGGAAAAGCACGCTTGGAAAAGCTCTGGCTGAAAAACTGGAACGGGAATATCGCGATCTGGATGAGGTTATTGTAAATAAGGAAGGAAAGAGTATCCGCAAAATTTTTGATGAACACGGAGAAGATTATTTCAGAGAAAAAGAGTGGGAATATCTGCTGGATTTGACCCGGCATTTCAACGGAGTGGTTTCACTGGGAGGTGGGGCATTGCAGAATCAGCGGATAGTTGATCACCTTAAAGTAAATGGTTTGTTACTTTTTGTGGATACCCCACTGGAACAAATCACAGATAGAGTACTTGATAGTAATGAACGGCCAATTCTATTTAATAAAGACGGAAAAATTAAATCCAGGGGAACTCTCTTTACAGAGCTGAAAGCCTTATATTCAGGTCGAGAAAAATTCTACAAACAGGCTCAGGTTGGCTTAAAAACAACGTTGTTTTCCTCTGTTGAGGAAATGACCGAAGCAGCCATCGAAAAAATTACCCGGCATGTCTGATTCTATTTCAGTTCAAACATCTACAGCAGATACTTACGAATTGCACTTTGGTTACGATTTGAGTGCAGAATTAGAGCACTTTGTTCAGAATTTTGGTTCTGGTAAAGCCTTCTTAATGGTTGATGCTTTTGTACTGAAGCATCACAGAACACATTTTGAGAAAGCTCTCAAATCTCATTTTAAAGAACTGCACGTTTTTGAAGTGCCCAGGGGAGAGCAGGCTAAGAATATTGAAGTTTATAAGCAGGCCGTAGATTTTGTTTTGAATGAGGGGGTTGAAAGAGGAACCCCTTTGATAGCTATTGGCGGAGGTGTGACTGGTGACTTATCTGGTTTTGTGGCGGCAACGGTGCTGCGGGGTATACCGCTTATTCACATTCCCACAACATTGCTGGCTATGGTTGACAGCTCCATAGGTGGGAAAACGGGCATTAATCATATTACCGGAAAGAATTTGATTGGCAGCTTTTACCAGCCGGCAGCGGTATTTGCTGATGTGAAGTATCTTGAGACATTGCCGGAAAAAGAATGGGTAAATGGCTTGAGCGAAGTGCTCAAATACGGGATGATCCATAGTCCCGAAATCCTTGAGAAGGTAAAGACGTTGATAGAACAAAATACCTTTGTTGATGGAAAATCATGGTTGCCGTTAATTCAGCAGAGCGCAACAATTAAAGTGGAAATAGTGGCCGAAGATGTACTGGAAGCGGGTAAAAGAGCGTTTCTAAATTTCGGACATACCTTTGCACACGTGATTGAAAAAGCAGGTAACTATACAACATATTCTCATGGTGAAGCTGTGTATGCCGGAATGATAGCCGCAGTTCATGCTTCAAACTCTTTGGGAGCAAATATTGATTTATCCAATTTATTGCAGTTTAAGCCGTTGTATAAGCTGACTTTGGATCAGGTGGATTCATCTGCAAAAGAATTAGTGCACCTGATGAAATCAGATAAAAAAGTGAAGGACGAACAAATACAACTCATTTTGTTAAAGCAAATAAGCTCACCTTATGTATACAAAGTATCGGAAACCGATTTTGTGGAACGGACATGGGAGCACACACTAAATATTTTTAAATAGTGGCATATATACGCTGGTTACATAAATCCTGGAATGTTTTCTGGACCTTTATCGGGGTGCTTGTGTTGACTATTGCCATAGTTTTCGGTGCTGCTTTTGGCTTAATGCAACTCCAGCCAGTTAAAGATCGGGTAGCTGTAGAACTTCAGGACCGGTTCAGCCAGAACTTTGAGGGTGTACTAAGTATTGGTGAGCTTGATGGTTTACTGCCACTTCGTATGCAAATGAGTAATGTTAAAATATACCCGGATTCTTCAGAATTTGAGCCGGTTTTTGAGACCAATGCCATCAATGCCAGTCTCGATGTTTGGTCTTTGCTTCGTAATCGTGTTGTGATCAATGCTCTGGAAATTGAAGCGCCGATGGGTATCATTGATCCGAAATCTGACTTTTCTCTTGATGAAGCTTTCAAGCTGAAAACTGCATTACCGGCAAGAAATAATACCATAAACAATTCATCAGGATCTTCTTTTCAAATTATTATCCCCTCTGTAGTTGTTCAAAACGGGAATTTTATATTCAGAAATGCATTTGAAAGACCAAACAGATTGTCCTCGGCTGACAGTATGAACTTGCAAAATGTGCAGATGGACATGTTTTTTGAATTTACGGAAGATCAGCGCTTTGTAGACATCAACCAGATAAAGTTTGATATCCCTGAATTTGATATCCCTTCTGTTGAACTTTTTGGTCAAGTTTATAATGATTCCAGGTTCCTGGAACTTAATGCCCTCAATGTAAGAGTAGGTAATTCTACAGGGCGCTTTAGCGGGGAGGCCGAAGGGGTGAATCTGCTTGAGGGAAGAGTAAAAGAACAGATCATAAATGCTACTTTAAACATGCAGGTAGACCGCCTGTCACTGGAGTCGTCTTACATAACACGATTTTTTCCGGACATTCCCGAGCTTCAAAATACTATAAGAGGATCTGTAATGGGCGAAGGAACATTGGATTCCCTTTATTTCAGCAATGCAGAATTGAGTGTTGGTGATAGTTTTGCTGATTTGAACGGTTATGTCAGGAATCTCCGGAGTAGTCGTCAATTTTCATATAATATAAACCTTGAAGCAGCAGTATTAGGTCAGAATGAGCTTCAACTGTTAAACTCTAAGTTAACCCCCTCTCAACTGGCAGCACTTACGTCTACACGATTCGAAGGGGAAGTTTCCGGCACTAAAGATAGTACAGCTACAAACATCATTGCAGAGAATATAGAGCGCGGTCGTTTTGAAATAGACGGAGTTTGGAGCTGGAGTGATCAGATAGGTTTTGATCTTACTTTCAATACGGATTCCCTTGATCTTGGGAACTTAATTGACCCACGAATACAATCGACAGACCTGACATTGAATGGTGAAATAAAAAGCTCTTCTCTAAACTTCAGAGAAAGTAAAGGCGGGCTGGTAATCAGGTCGGAAGAGGGAGTTTTTGATAAGAGGAATTTTAATCAGGTTTCGATATTAGCAAACTGGGACAGAGGCTTGATTGAGCCGGATATCAGGGCAGAAGTAAATGGAGCACTTTTAACCACAAATGGTACTATAGACCTTAGCACATCCATTCCGTCTTATTCATTAAATGGAGAAGCCGGTAATATCTTTCTGAATGAGATTGTACAGGACAATCGTATGCGTGAGGTTTATGCAGACCTGGAGTATGATGTTAATCTCAGAGGGAAAGAATGGAACGATCTGTTTGGACAGGTCAGCCTTGATATAACCCGGGCTGTAGCTGGAGAGGATACTCTGGGTCGGCATCAGCTTTATATGGATTTTAATGAACCAGATGCCCGGCAAAGAATTCTCCGGTTAACGTCATCAGCATTTGACGCCACAGTTCAGGGAGATTTTGTGCCTGCAGATGTGCTAACACTCAGTAAACAATGGACCCAGTATTTTAAAAATAGGGTGCGGGAAGAGTTTACCTTTGATAGTTTAAGTGCGGTTAGGGATTCTACCCAAATTCTTCGGAATCAAAGTCTGACGATATCCGGCAGGCTAAAGAACCTGGGATTGATAAAGTCTTACTTCCCTGATTTCCCGGTTATAAAAACCTCTGCCCGCATTAATTCTACCATCAATGTAAACTCCCAGCGGCTTCTCTTTAACGCTACCTTTGTTGATACTGAGACGGGCATTAGAAATTTTGATGCTGATTCACTGATGGTACAAGCCACAGGAGGTTTCAGAAGGGACGCATCATTAAAAGATTTTTCCGGACTGCAATTCCAGGCTGATGCTGCACAGATTGACTATTATTCTGTAAAAGGAAGAAATTTTGATTTTTCAGCGAACTTCAATCAGGATTCTGTTGAAGTAAGGAGCAGTATTCAGCAGTTAGCAGAAGACGCATCATTCTTATTTCATGCCGGAGGGGAGATTTCGGAGGATGCTTTAACGCTGTTTATCCATGACTTTATGCTGGGAACTGATACATTCCAATGGGCAAACGCAGGCACTCCTATGCTTCAGTATCAATCCAATGAAAAACTAAAGCTGAGAGATTTTGTATTTGAGAGTGATTCGCAATTTGTTCAGGTAAATGGCACGTTCAGCAGTGCTACAGAAGACTCAGTAGATTACAACATTGCTGATGTAAATCTGGCCCGCCTTTCGGATTTAATAGGCGGAAGGATTCGCTTTGGTGGAATCGTAAATGGTAAATTTACCACAAGAACGCTCACAACAGTGCCGACTATACAAGGTGAAATTGATGTGGAAGCCCTCAACCTGGATAACACTCTGTTTGGAGACATCCTGCTCACAAGCCGCTACAATTCTTCACTGGATAGATTTGATACCAATATTACCGTCAGTACAGATTCGGCCAAATATCCTCAATACTTTGCAAACAATGATCGAAAAGGTCAGAATTTTGAAATAGACGGATACGTGTTAGCTCCAAAGGAAGGCAATTTTCCTGATGTGGATTCCCTCTATCAGTTTGACATAGACTTTGAGAATATTGACTTGTGGATATTGCCTTATATCGGACCAAAGGTATTTGCTGAAGCATCTGGATTGGCCAACGGGACCGGAAAAATTTGGGGTAATTTACAGACTTACGATTTCGAATCGGATTTTATGGTTGGTATTGACGATGCAGCTTATATCCGTCCCGAGTTTTTAGATACGTATTACTACGCACAGGGCAATTTGACATTTACGCGGAACGACGGTTTTACCTTTAACGATATCTATTTCATTGATCCTTCGGGTGGTAGTGCCATTCTCAGCGGCTATTATGACTTAAATGACTTTGGTCCTTCAGATAGTCTGCGAATTAGCCTGGAAATGGATGAATTCCAGTTTCTGAATAGTACATTTGATCCAACTGTGGCATTTTTTGGACAGGCCTATGGTTCCAGCACGGTAACCATTTCCGGAACCAATATGAACCCTGTACTTAGAACAGAACAGCCAATTGTGATCTCAGATTTCTCCCAGATTTCTATTCCTCTTCTGGAAGAAACAGAGTTTAATGAAGACAACCGCTTCATACGCTTTGTAAACTCTTTTGACATGGATGATATCCGTTCTGGCATGAGTTCAACCAACAATCGTAATCGAATAAACGGGGTGCCGGGGCAATCGGAGGAGGAGTTAACATTTGCTGAACGCTTTACCCTGGATCTGCAGTTTGTGGCATCCAACCCCATGACCGTCCAGCTTATATTTGATCCGGTTACGGGTGATATTGTTACAGCAGATGGTACAGGGCGACTTCGGATCTTGCTAGAGGATGAACAGGTTTCCATGTTTGGCCGCTTTGATATTACAGGCGGGAGTTATCAATTTGTGAGTGGAGATATTTTTACCAGACGATTTGAACTGGAACAAGGTGGCACTATTATTTGGGAAGGGGACCCGGCAAACGCACGTCTTAACCTGAATGCAATTTATCGTGCAAGGCCTGATATTAACACGCTTAGTAACACTGGAACCCGAGATCCGGCTAATGCCCAGCGTGTGCCTGTTGAATTGGTGTTGAATATCGGAGGTACCATTTCCGGTATTGAGAATAATTTCTTTTTCCGGCTGCCCGATACTTTCGAATCGCAGCAAAGCTCAACGCTTTCGACACAACTGGCATCCATTAACAGAGACGAAAATCTGAAGTTAATCCAGGCTACTAATTTCATGTTGATGGGGGATTTTATTCCGGTTTCATCTGCTGGAGACCCACAAGGCAATCCTTTTGGGGAAAATTTATCGGGTAGTGCGGCCGTATTGAACCCTTTGCTTTCGAGCCAGGTTATTAACCCATTGTTATCAAATCAGGTAAATTCGTTATTGAACAGCGATTTGAGTAGTTTAGATGTAGATTTTAACTTGAATACATATAACCAAGTAGACCTTGGAGTTGCACTGCGGCTTTATAATGATAAAATAATACTTCGTCGAGAAGGACAAATTACAGGAAGACAATCAAATATTGGAGATCTTGGTGCTACCTATAGAATCAACCGCACCTTTGCAGTAACGGCTTTTCATCGCCAGGATCTTACTTTCGGAACCATTAGCAGTACCGAGCAATCTCAACAATCTCAGGAAATAAACGGGGTAGGCCTTGAGGCTAAAGTAACTTTCAATACCTGGGATGAATTTTTTAATCGGTTGCTTTCCCCTTTCAAAAAGCTATTTGGCGTTAAAGAAAAAGAACAGAATCAAGAAGAAATAACAGAAAACATAGAGGGACAAGATCCCACATAAGAATATTTGAATGAGTAGTAAGAAAGACAGATTAAGTAAATTTGAAGATTTGGTTGTTAATCTATTAAAAAACAGCCCTGACGATAAGCTAACAAGAGAGCAGATTATTAGTGTACTTCGTTTAGAAAGTAATAATGAAATTAAAAGACTGGATAAATCATTAAACCGGTTAGCTAATCAAAATACCGTCAGCAGAAAAGACAATTATGTTTTTCTGGGGAAAAACAACACGAAGAAAACCAAAAAATCCTCAGGTTCATCACATATTGTAGAAGGTAAAATTGATATCTCAGTCCGCGGAACCGGATATGTAATTACCGATGAGCTCGATCAGGATATCATGATTTCATCCCGTGATGTAGGAACTGCTCTTAATGATGACAAAGTTCGGGTGAAAATCACCGGTCAAAAGAAAGGATCAGGTCAGCCAAGGGGTAAAATCCTGGAAATTTTAGAACGCGGGAAAGACTTTTATGTAGGAACGCTTTCTAAGGTTAGCAAAGAGAATTTCGTTATTGAATCGGATAAGAAATCGGTTCACACCAACTTCTTTGTGCTTCCGGAATTTGTGAATGGAGCACAGGATGGAGATAAGGTTATTTTTGAATTGGTGAACTGGGTTCATCCCAAAGCACTTCCTGAGGCTCGCATTAAATCGGTGTTAGGCAAGTCGGGTTCAAACGATGCCAATGTGTTATCCATTCTTGCTGAAAATGACATGGTGGCTGAGTTTCCCAAGCAAGTGGAAGAATATGCAGATCAAATTCCCACAGAAATTCCAGAAGAGGAATGCGCAAGACGCCGGGATTTGAGAGACGAAAATGTATTCACCATAGACCCTGATGATGCCAAAGACTTTGATGATGCATTGAGCATTAAAAAGCTGGATAATGGCAATTATTACCTTGGAGTACATATTGCTGATGTAACCCATTATCTCACTCCAAAAACCATTCTTGATGAAGAAGCACACAGCCGTGGTACCAGCGTTTATTTGGTAGACCGTGTAATTCCGATGCTTCCTGAAGTATTGAGTAATGGCGTGTGTAGCTTACGACCAAATGAAGATAAGCTGACTTATAGCTGCTTCATGGAGATAGCACCCAATGGCAAATTGGTAGATTATTCCATCGAAGAAACGGTGATTCATTCCAAGCAACGGTTTACCTATGACGAAGCCCAGCAAGTAATCGAAGGACGCAATCATAAGTTTGCATCTGAAGTGAAGCTGGCTGAAGAACTGGC
Organism: Gracilimonas sp.; assembly: GCF_040218225.1. NCBI lineage: Bacteria > Pseudomonadati > Balneolota > Balneolia > Balneolales > Balneolaceae > Gracilimonas > Gracilimonas sp. The sequence goes on along the minus strand of NZ_JAVJQO010000002.1, from coordinate 44,150 downwards.
AAGAGTTCTTCTCGATAAGCGATTCCGTGAAGGAGCCATTGATTTTGATACTCCTGAGCCTAAATTCGTTTTAGATGATGATGGCAAGCCGCTTAAAGTGATTCTGAAAGAACGCATTTTTGCACACCGGCTTATAGAGGAATGCATGCTGATGGCGAACAAAACCGTTGCAATGCATGTGGAAGAACTTCGAAAACGATCGGATAAAAAACGCTCAAAAGATTTATATCCATTTTTCTACAGGGTTCATGACAAGCCTGATCAGGAGAAATTAGCTTCTATTGCAGAACAGGTGAAACCTATAGGAATCAAGTTTGAAGTAGGAAAAAATGTCTCTCCCAAAAAGATAAATGACCTTCTCAAAAAAGTAGAGAATACAAGCTTGGAGTATATCGTTAACGGATTGATGCTTCGGGCAATGGCTAAAGCTGAGTACTCACCTAATAACGTTGGGCACTTTGGATTGGGTTTTGGACATTATGCACACTTTACCAGTCCGATTCGCCGTTACCCCGATGTGATTGTGCATCGCTTGTTAAAAGGTTACAATTCAGGTGCAAGAGTGTATACCCATGACCAACTAAAGAAGGACGGAGAGCACTGCAGTGAACGCGAACGTGTAGCTGTAGACGCTGAGCGTGACTCTGTCAAACTAAAGCAGGTTGAGTTTTTAAGCAGTAAAACCGGTGAAAAATTCGATGGAATTATAAGCGGTGTGATGGAAAGGGGAATTTTTGTAAACCTGAAAGACATTTATTGTGAAGGAATGATAAGAATGAGCGATCTGAAAAGTGATTACTTTGTTTTTAATGAAAAACGGCACGCTTTGGTAGGCCGTAAGAGTGGAAAACAGTATCAGCTTGGTGACGAAATCCGGGTCTATGTTAAAAGCACAAACCTGGAAAAACGACAAATTGATTTCGGATTAGCCAAATAACTTTTAATACTCTTTACTATGAAAGTTAAAATTAGTTCAGTTTTAATTCTTGCTGCATTATTATTTGTATCTGGTACGCCAGCTCTGGCTCAGTATTACTCTTTTGGTAAAAACAGAGTTCAGTATGAAGATTTTGAATGGCGCTACATTCAATCAAAGCACTTCGATGTATACTATTACGGAGAAAAGAATTATGAACTTGCAGAATTTGGCGCGAAAAGTATTGAGTCTGCTTATAAGCAGTTAACGGAAGATTTTAACCATGAGATTTCTAACCGTATTACGCTTATTGTTTATGATTCTCATAATGATTTCTCTCAGACTAATGTTGTAGCTCTTCCTACTAGTGCAGAAGGAATTGGCGGGGTGACTGACAAAATGAAAAATCGCATGACGGTTCCCTTCACTGGAGATTATGCTGACTTCCGTCGCACCCTGCATCACGAGCTGGTACATGCAGTTTTTAACGATATGTTTTATGGTGGTACTATTAATTCCATTATTCGTAACAACATTCAGTTACAGTTTCCACTTTGGTTTGAAGAAGGATTAGCTGAATACACTGCTCTTGGTTGGGATACTAATACAGATATGTATGTACGTGATGCTGTAATCAATAACTATCTTCCCCCTTTGCAGTATTTAAGCGGTTATTATGCGTATCGTGGTGGGCAGTCGTTCTGGAATTTTATAGTAGAAGAATACGGCCGCCAAAAAATTGCTGAGATATTACAGCGCATTAAAACTATGCGAAGTGTCGAAATAGGTTTACAGCAATCATTGGGATTAACTTTTAAAGAGCTCGATAAAGCCTGGCAAGACGCTCTTCAGGAAAGATACTACCCTGAAGTAGCAGAGCGTGAACGTGCCGATATGATAGCTAATCAATTAACAGAACGTGGACAATATGGGTCATATAATACCAGTCCGGCTATATCTCCTCAGGGCGATAAAGTAGCTTTTATCACAAATAAGAGAGGTTACTTTGATGTTGTAGCTATCAGTGCTATTGATGGCAGTAAACTTAAGACTTTGATAAGGGGAGAGGATAATCCTGAATTTGAAGAGCTCAACATTTTGAATCCAAATATCGCCTGGTCGCCGGATGGCAATAGAATTGCAATTTCAACCAAATCGAAAGGCAGAGATGATATTGCACTCATTAACTATAATTCCGGTAAGATTAATAAACTGAAGTTTCCAAATCTGGATGCAATTGCTTCAATAGCTTGGTCACCAGACGGCAATAAGATTGCTTTTGATGGTAATATCGGTCCATATCAGGATATTTTCGTTTATAATTTGGAGACCGGAAAATTGATAAACGTTACAGGTGATTTCTTTTCCGACATGCAGCCCACCTGGGGATCAGATTCTGAAACACTATATTTTGTATCCGATCGCGGGGAGAAAGTTGCTCTGCATAATTATACTCTGAATTATGACTTATTAGGTGATGAAAGTCTTTATCAAACGGATATTTACCGGGTGAATTTGAACGCCAGAACTACAGCAACAAGACTTACCAGCACTCCAACCTGGAGCGAGAAAGGCCCACAAACAACCCGTGATGGGCGTTTGGTTTATCTGTCAGATGAGAACGGAATTTTCAATGTTTACGAATACAATCTGGATACCAGAACATCGAGACCATTAACAAATCTTCAAACTGGTGCATCACAAATTTCAATTAGCGATGATGGTTCGAGGCTGGCATTTAATTCCATTAATGAGGGATACCTCGATATTTTTCTCCTGAGATCTCCTTTGAACAGAGAAAAGGGCGGAGAATTATCCAAAAATTACTGGGCTCAGCGAAGGGCTGCCGAAAGCAAAGGGAAGCGCGTACCTGCAATCACTTATGCCCGGGAGCTATTTGCTGATGGGCTGAATTTGGAAGGAGAGCGTGTAGCTATAGCCGATAAGGATGTTGAGCAGGCCGAACAAACTGAAGATGAAGCAGCTGCTGAAGAAGATCAGCAACAGGAAGAAGAGTCTGATGAAATTGATTTCAGAAATTATGTTTTCAGTACGGAAGTAATGCAAGATACTACCTTAGAACTTGAAGATATTGAAAGCTTTAGTCCTGAAAATAATATAACAGACGATGGTCGCTTTCAGCCAAAGAACTACCGTCTCAAGTTCTCCACTGATATCGCCTACAATCCAACATTTGTAGCTTCTACTTATGGTTCTGCGGCCCAAACTCAATTTATTATCAGTGATCTGCTGGGCGATCATCAAATTGCTCTCGGTACTAATTTCGTGACTGATCTGAGGAATAGCGATTATTCCCTTCAATATGGATATCTGAAAAATCGCACCAATTGGTTTGCGTCCTATTTCCATACTTCCAGAAGATATCAGACCATCTTTGGGGAATTAATTCGATTCAGAACCTTTGGAGGTTCTTTAAATATCCAATATCCATTTAATAAATTTAAGCGGATTGATTTTGGATTTTCTGCAATGGGTGTTACCCGGGACTACAACTCAATCAGTGACCGGTTTGCAGGGTTGTCTTCTAACAATAATCAACCTGATAACCAGCGCAGCATATTTTTATATCCAGAAGTTATTTTCACCAACGACCGAACGTTACCCGGCTTTTTAACAGCACGTGGAGGCCGTCGTTATTCAATTGGTATTTCCGGGAGTCCCGGAGTAGGGGAAAATGCTCCCCAGTTTGGGTCTGTACTTGGTGATTTCAGGCAATATATAGGTTTGGGGCAGAGCGGGCGGTATTCAATAGCACTCCGGGCTTCTGGTGCATCCTCTATTGGTCCTGATAAGCAAACCTACTTTATGGGAGGACGTCTGGGTTGGATCAATCAACAATTTAGCAATAATGGTCTTTCCTTTGACCGACTAACTGATAGTTTCTTCACTGTACCGGCATTACCTGTTCGTGGATATGCTTACAACAGTATTTATGGAAGTAATTTCTCATTGATTAATGCAGAATTTCGTTTTCCGCTATTTGCTGCTGTAGTTCCCGGAGCATTACCTATCCTTCCATTCTATAACATTACCGGAGCAGCTTTTATAGATGCAGGTACTGCATGGGGACAAAGAATTGACTATGGATTATTGGATGCAAATGGCAACCCAATCATTAATGAAGCTAAGCTAGACTTTAAAGTAGCACAGGAAAAATTTAGTACTGAAGCAGAAACACCACAAGGTCCCGTAGAATTTGAAGCTCCTTATTATGATGGTGATATTCTTATAGGAGCAGGTTTTGGGTTGAGAACCATAGTATTCGGTTTACCTTTACGCTATGATGTGGGATGGCCTTATGGAAGAAATGGGTTTGGTGATGATCCCATTCATTACTTCTCGCTGGGAATAGATTTCTAAAACCTGTTCTAGTCTGACGTTCTGAACACATTTACCTGGAGCAAGCGTTGATAGCGATAATCCGGGTCTTGAAAATAAACAAAGCTCACATACTCCTGGTTTTGACGGGTAATGGTATCACTAAGAATAAGATCATTGATGCCCAATTCACCTTCTTTTACAGCATATTTATAGGTGTAAGTACCTTGTTTTATCAGGGATGAAGTCTCCCAATATCCGGAATCCTCATTGTATTTAAGTTTGTTGCTTTCTGAGAGCAGCCACTGATTAAAGTCCCCAACCAGGTAAACTCCCTCATTTTCTGAGAACTGACCACCATCATCAAACCTGAAACGAACATTGGCGTATCGTGAATCAGTTGCATTTTTAGGGTTTCCGAAATTGGAAGTCCAGCCTCTGACCGGATCTGAAGAAAAGTTTAGTATATCTTCTCTGAGAACAACGAGGGGTGGAGTTTGCCCCGGCTGATAATCTATAATTTGATTTCCATCCACAGAAAGAGAGTTTAGATTCAGCCCCATAAAATCATAGTTGGCAGGAAAAGCATTATCCCTCGATAAATGAAACTGAGAACGGTCTTGTTCAGAAAAATCGAAATTTTCTGACTGTTTGAAATCACCCCAAAACCGGTTCTGCACAAAATAGAAACTCAAATCAAACTGAGGAAATTCTATAAAATCAGGATATACAAATTCACTAAATGGTTGATCGATGGCGTTATATCTCTGACCGGCATTATAGACGGTTTCAACCCAGGATACTATTTCCCCTTCATTCTCGGTTACAAAAAAGGGCAAAGAGAAAAGCCTTACACCTGAGTTGAAATCAGAAACATGGAGCATGTAATTTCCGCTAATTTTAAACTTTACCTGGTCATTCGGAAATTCAGTCTTATAGTGAAAATAATTAGGTTCACTGAGCTCATTCTTTTGCCCTCCGCCAAGAATAATTTCGTTTATTCCTTCCAGGTACCAATCCTGAGGTATGTTACTGTTTTCCCAGTTTTGATTATGATGGGTAAATGTAATTCTGAACTGTCCGGATAAGTCCGATAGCTCATCAAAGGCCAGGATCAATTTTTGGGGTGAACCGAGTTCTATAATGGGAGGATTATTGTCGGTTCCCTTTCTGTACAATTGCAGGCTTTTAATTGACTGTGGAGCAGGAAGTTGATTTGGTACAAGGTAGCGGCTTAAATAACGCTCACCGCTATTCGAACTACTCACCGAATTGGAGATATTTGCTGAACAGCCGCTTAGAAAAACCCCTGTAAGAAAAATGAATATATATTTACAAAGAATAAATGCCTTCGAATACAAAATGAGCTGGTCCCGTTAGTATTAATTGATGATAAGTCTTGTTATCTGAATTAAAATCGAATGAAACTTTAAGCGTTCCCCCTTTCACTTTTACAGTGTAAGCAGCGTGTTTCTCTTTTTGATTTCTGGTAAAATGGGTGGCAACCGCAGAGGCCAGTGCCCCGGTACCACAAGCGAGGGTCAGATCTTCAACTCCTCGTTCATATGTTTGTAAGTGGATGGATTCACAACCGTTGTCAAAAACAAAATTCACATTACTTCCTGGGGGATTTACTTCCGGGTGATATCGAAGTTCACTGCCAACCCGGGCTAGTTCCTTTTCATCCTCAAGCTTTTCTTGTGGCACAAACGTGATCAAATGTTCGGTAGCTGCATCCGCTTTTATAAGCGTGATATCATTCAGTATTCTCTTTTCCGGTTGAACATGAACCGGAAAATGAACGCTCACACTGTTATCATTGTGGACTTCAGCTTCATATACATTGTTGTGTACGTTAAAGGTCTGCGTGGCGTTAAAACCGTTTTTGAAGGCAAACATAACCAGGCAGCGGGCACCATTTCCACACATTCCGGCATCGCTGCCATCAGCGTTCCGGTAAATCATGGTGAAATCTACTTCTGTTTTTTGAGCTGGTTCCAGTACGAGTATTCCATCCGCACCTATGCCAAACTTCCGGTCACACATTTTTGGGGTGAACTCGACTATTTCATCCAGTGTGAAGCCGTATTTCCGATTATCGATAACAACAAAATCGTTGCCGGCTCCCTGCATTTTATGAAATTTAATTTCTTTCATGATCTATTCTACAAAAGCAGGTACATGTTTCCAGTTTTCTTCATCCGGTATGACGGGATCTAGTCCTCTCATTAGGGTTGAAAATCTAAGAGCTAAAACAATAAATATGAGCTTAGGGTTTACATTTTGGCGAAGGGCAGGACGAAATTCATCCAGATGGGTAATCATTTCTTCCAGCCGTGCATCATCCAAAGCCTTTACGAATTTCTGGATCGATTCCAACTGATCAATATTGGTCACAAATTTTTTATTCCCGGTTTCCCGATAGACCATCAAATCTCTGATGTACATTTCAATCAGATTGGTCATAGCAATCAAACCCTCAATATTATGTGAACTTTGCCAGTCCTGAACCAGGGTAGAAAGTCCATTTGCATCCTGGCTGAAAGCCATCCTTAAGTACTCAACAACTGATTCCCGGTTTTCCTTGAGTTTAGATACATCAAAAAAGCGGGTCATTGCATAATTACCATTTGAGACACGAGCCAGATAAGCAGCAGCATCCGGTTCCAGTCCGTCCACTTCAATTAAGCCCTGTTCTACTTCCTTATCTTTCAAAGCCCCAAGAGGAATATGCTGGCAGCGTGAAGTGATGGTAGGAAGGAGGCTTTCATAGCTTTCGGTAGTCAGGATAAACATGAGCCGGTCAGAAGGTTCTTCCAATAGTTTTAAAAAGGCATTGGCAGTTTCCTTACGCATCGTCTCAACCTGGGTGAGAATGATGACCGCACGGTTTCCTTCGTTGGGCTTTAGTTTGGCTATAGGCCGAATATCATCCCGGAAATAATCAATAGGATAAAATGCCTGAAGGTTTTTGGAAGACTCATCATCAAGAGAAGGACGCTGTGAAAAATCGATGATTTCATATGGGTCTTTAGAAAGCAACTCCAGCCGATCTCTTAGTTCTTCCGTTTTAGCCGAAGTTGGTTTGGGAATGAAGACATGGATATCCGGATGGGTGAACCAGGAAGACTTTTTTGAGGTTTTATGCTCTCCTAAGTCACTAAGGTGATCAATTCCGTTAATGGCTTCGGCAAACGCAAGCGCAAATGCAGTTTTACCCACACCAGATGGGCCGGAAAGAAGATATGCATGGCTTATACGCTCTGAGGAAAGCATGCGTTCTACCTGCTCTTTAGCTCGGCTTTGTCCTATTATTCTTCGATTTCCGAATTTAATGTTCATGTAATTCTTTAATTTACGACGAGTGACCAATGACGGTAGACGAACGACCAACGTTTATTCAATTTCGTAGCTTTCGTCAAAGTCATTTGCCTGATTATTACTTTTAAGATAATTCTTCATTGCTGATAATTTTGCTGAGAGTTTTTCTGAATCTTTATACAGAGCTTTAAACTTTTCTTCATCTATATAAGCTCTCTTTTTCATAAGAATCAAACAAGCAACTACCTCCATTAGAGAGCGATGAGCATAACCAATAAATCTAATTTGTTCAGGGTCAGTTTGACCCGTTGAACCCTCAGCTATATTCAATGAAATAGAAGTTACAGCACGTTGAACTTGAGATTTTAGATTAAACTTTTCGGAATCAGGCAAGTCTTCTATCAAATGATAAATTTCATCAGCCAAATTAATAGCCAATTGCCAAGTTTCCAGTTTCTCAAACTTAAAAGCCATATCAGTTAAAGGGTTTATCGTTGATCAACAGTCAATAGTCGTTCGTCTACCGTCATCGGTCGTTATCATTCTTCCCAAATGTAATCAAAAAGTAAAATGCCAGCGGTTATGGTGGCGCCTGCAAATCCGACCAGAGCCGCTACGTTGTTCATAGAGCCGTCTCCGCCACTAATAAAGGCGGTTTTACTTATGTCGGCCAGTAAAAGCACCAGCGGCATAAATAGCGGTATACTGAGTACGGAGAAAATTGCTCCTTTGCGATCGGCTTGTGAAACTACAGCTGCTGTCATGGTTGCCACCCCTGATAAGCCTGCAGTACCTATAAAAAGCATAACTAAAAAAGCTGGCCAGGATTGAATTTCTAAACCCATGAGGAAAATATAACCCATAAAGGTGGCGATATTTATCAGGAGAGTAAAAAGAAAATTGTAAAGCAGTTTTCCGGTATAAACCGTGGTTCCCTCTGCATAGATACGAAGCAGGTCAAAAGTTTTTTTATCAGTCTCTGCGATAAAACTACGGCTCAGAGCAGAAAGTGCTGCAAACAGAATGATAATCCATACCAAACCAGATTTAGGGCCAGGTTCAAGCTGATCGGCCCGAAGGGTGAAAAGAACCAGAAGCATAGCCGCAGCCACGAATGCCAATACCATATTGAAGGCAAAACGGGTGCGCAGTTCAATCTGCAGGTCTTTCTTTAAAATAGTGAGTGTACTCCGGATCCAGTCCATGTCCAAGTTTAAGGATTTTGGCGGGTTATTGATAGGGGGCTAGTTCAATGATTACTGGATAAGTAGAATATATAAAAGATGTTTGCTTCGTTACTTGTGTAACATTTCCCAGCCCTTAAATAGAAGTAGAATTGGAACATTATTAAAAAAAGACAGGCCTTGGTTGATTTGTAAAAATCGGTTATAGAATCGTATGAATTACCTGGCTTACAGAAATCGGAAGAATTAATCTTTGATTGATTCACTCTTCACTGCCTATATTCGAGCGCTATCGAACCTTTATTTTTGCCAGGAAATTACATGAATTTATTTTCGCTGTTAGATCAAGCCACGGTTCTTCCCAACTTTGTAGTTGGCTCCAAAAAAGAACTCATAAACGCTCTTGTAGATACTTTAGAGGAAAAATTGGAGTCCAAAGAACAATTGGAACAGGTGAGAAAAGCCGTATTTGAACGTGAAAAAATCATGAGTACAGGAGTGGGTAAGGGGCTTGCTATTCCGCACGCAAAAACAAAAGCAGTAGAAAACAATCTGGCTGCTTTTGCTCTTCTTAAAGAGCCTCTCGACTTTGATTCAATTGATAATGAACCTGTACGGTTGGTCTTTCTGTTGGTAGGCCCGGAATCAAATAATAGTCAGCATATTAAATTGTTGAGCAGGATTTCAAGGTTGATGAACAGTGGTTCTTTTCGTGAAACTATCCTGAACTGCAGTTCCACTGACGAGATTTTGAATGCGTTTCAGGGTGAAGAAGAAAAATATTTTGTAAGCTAAATGAAGCTTCCGTTCCGCATTGCACTTATTCTGCTGCTCGCACTATTGGCGGAATTAACCCATGCTCAAAATATTCAGTCAATCATTGACCAAGCTCCAAATCAGGAAGCATTTTGGGCGGTTACCGTACGTGATGAGAGCGGTAAAGTGTTGGAAAGCCTTAATTCCGAAAAAATTATCGTTCCTGCATCCAATCAAAAGTTAATCACTACTGCAGCATTTCTTGAATATTTTGGATCAGATTACCGTTTTCAGACCAATTTGTATGGAGATGGGGAGCTTGTAGGTAATACCTGGAAGGGAAATCTGATTTTTAAAGGTAGTGGTGACCCATCCATAAGTGGTGATTTGTATGATGAGGATCGCTACCATGTGTTCAGAAAGTTTTTGAATCAGCTTAAAAAGGAAGGAATTGAACAAATTGACGGGGTGCTTATGGCCGATGTTGGGTTGTTTGACGAACAGTATTACCCTAAAGGGTGGGACTGGTACGACTTTTCTTTTTACTACGGAGTTCAAATCAGCCCGCTTTCTTTTAATAACAATGCCGTGGATCTGGAAGTGTTTGCTGAAGGAGAAATTGGAGATACTCCCCGTATTACATGGTTTCCTGACAGCACCGATTATGTGAATTTTAAAAATCAACAGGTGATTACCCATCCTGCCACTGAATACGATGAATACTACCGACGGGGAATGGGAGGGAACCAAATTGTATTGGGAAGTAGCCTGCCCCGGGATTATTACGAAGATGAGTCTCTTTCGATTGATAATCCCCCCATGTTTTTTCTGGATTCCTTTAAAAATTATCTGAATGACAATGGAATCATTTTTAATGGCCCGATAGCGTTCTCAAATCAATCTTTCGATTACGATACTTCAAAGGTAGTAGCAAGTCATAAGTCTAAACCTCTTTCAGAACTTGTTGACTGGATCAATAAAGAGAGCGATAATTTTTACACCGAAATGTTGCTTAAAACTCTTTCTGCTAAAGCCGGAAATCAGCCTGGGTCCTTTGAACATGGGATTAAACAGGTGCGGAATTTTATAGCAGATCTGGGTATTGATACCACATACGTTCAGATGAATGATGGTTCAGGAATGGCCGGAGGTAATTTCAACAAGACAAGCATTCTTTCAGACATGTTGGTTAAAATGCAGAATCATTCGGAGTTTGGGGCCTACTTCAATAGTATGTCGGTTGCGGGTATTGATGGTACGCTAGCCTATCGGATGAAAGGGACACCTCTGTACAACAACTTTAAAGGGAAATCCGGATTTGTAACCGGAGTAAGAACACTCAGTGGTTACTTTGAGGCAAAATCGGGAAAAAATCTCATTGTAAGCCTGGCAACCAATAACTTTATCTCCGAAAAAGTACGCCCAATTGATGCCGTTCACGAGCAGATTTTGATGTATCTGTATGAAAAATATTGATTAGCTTCCCGCATGCCCGAAAAGAAAGCACATATCTTGATAACGGATGACGAAAAAGCCATCCGTAATACGCTGGAAGAAATTCTACAGTATGAAAACTATGTTGTTTCCACGGCCGAAAGCGGTCAGCTCGCTTTAGATTTTATAGCTAAGAATGATGTCGATCTTATGTTTCTTGATATTAAGATGCAGGGGATGGACGGGCTTGAAACACTAAAAAAAATTCGGGAAGCCGGTCATGAATTTCCGGTTATCATGATTTCTGGTCATGGAACCATTGAAATTGCCGTTGAAGCTACCAAAATGGGCGCTTACGATTTCCTGGAGAAACCACCTGATCTAAATAGATTATTAATATCTGTAAGAAATGCACTCTCTCAGCAAAATCTAGCGAAAGAGTATAAACAGATTAAGAAGAAGCTGCCTAAAGTGCAGGAGATCATCGGGGAGAGTAAAGCCATTTCACAAATAAAGTCTTTGATTGATAAGGTTGCTCCCACACAATCACGTGTTTTGATTACCGGAGAAAATGGAACTGGTAAAGAGCTGGTGGCAAAATGGATTCACGAAAAAAGTCCGCGCAGTTCAGGACCATTTGTAGAAGTGAACTGCGCCGCTATTCCGTCTGACTTACTGGAGAGCGAATTATTTGGCCACGAAAAAGGAGCATTTACCGGTGCATCAGATCAACGGATAGGAAAGTTTGAACAAGCTGACGGAGGCACGCTTTTTCTGGATGAGATCGGAGACATGAGCCTTGAAGCCCAGGCAAAAGTACTTCGGGCTTTACAGGAAAATAGGATTAGCCGGGTCGGTGGCAATGAAGCTATTTCCGTTGATGTGAGAATTCTTGCAGCCACAAATAAAAACCTGGAAGAAGAGATCGATGAAGGAAATTTTCGGGAAGACTTATTTCACCGGATTAGTGTCATCCCCATTAAAGTGCCGGCTCTCAGAGAAAGGAAGGAAGATATCCCGCTCATTGCCAACGCCTGTTTGAGTAATCTGAAAGACCGGGATATAAGCTTTTCTTCCGTTTCTTTTAGCGATGATGGACTTAAATCGCTTATGGAAAAAGAGTGGAGCGGAAATGTAAGAGAACTCCAAAATGCTGTTGAACGGCTCGGTATTTTATCCTCCGACGATGAAATAACCAGGGAAATTGTGAATGATGTGCTCAAAACAAGAGATTTAAAAGCAGAAGATTTGGGCAAACTGGCCGATGAGACAGAAGATTTTCAGGATTTCAAGGAAACGGCAGAACGCTTATTTTTGGTAAAGCAGTTGGAAAAGAACGACTGGAATGTTTCCCAGACGGCTGAGAGTATCGGCATCCAGCGAAGCCACATGTACAATAAAATGAAAAAGTATAATATAGAGCGATAGCATGAGTGCAGAGATTATCGATGGTAAACAAGTAGCAGAATTAGTCCGAAACCGGGTCCGCGAGGATGTGGAAGACTGGAAAGCAAAGGGAAACAGGGCTCCATTTCTTCAGGTGATTTTGGTTGGAGATGATCCCGCTTCCAAAGTGTATACCGGTGCCAAAACCAGGGCATGTGAGGATGTGGGTATCGAAACTCATACCGAGATCCTGCAAGACACTATCTCAGCAAAAGAACTTAAATCCATCATTCATAAATATAACCAGGACGATTCAGTAGACGGGATACTGGTTCAGCTTCCGTTGCCTTCTCATTTGTCCTCCCATGATGTGATTGAAAGCATAGATCACCGGAAAGATGTAGATGGATTTCACCCCATGAATGTAGGACGATTAACGGTAGATCAGCCTTGTTTCCGCAGCTGCACTCCGGCAGGAATCATGGAGCTTTTCAAGCATTATAGCATTCCGGTAAAAGCCAAACATGCCGTGGTAGTGGGAGCCAGTAATATTGTAGGTTCACCAATGGCCATCATGCTATCCCGGGAGAATTCATCCGGAAAGGCCACAACAACCATTTGTCATAAATACACCAAAGACCTAACCCAGCATACCATTTCAGCTGATATTCTGATTGCAGCAGCGGGGCAGCCTCATCTTATTAAGGCGGAGATGATCAAAGAAGGAGCAGTAATTATTGATGTGGGAATTAACCGCATTGCCGATGAGACCACCGAAAAAGGTTATAAACTGGTTGGTGACGTTGATTTCGAATCCGTAAGGAAAAAAGCCAGCTGGATTACTCCTGTTCCTGGTGGTGTAGGTCCTATGACGGTTGCCATGCTTATGAAGAATACGCTTCTGGCCGCGAAAAAGAGTATTTATCCGGAGTAATTAACGGCTATCTTTCTCAGCAATGGAGATCTTTTTGGGATAACTTTCTTTGATGTATTTTCTTTCTGAGTCATTCAATGTTGGGTAAGACCTTCCATAACTTTTTATAGCTTTTTCATTTCTGAGTTCATCATAGGCGCCCATAACCTCGTCCAGCATGTCGATATAAACCTTATAGGGAGTTTCCCTTACAGTCATTAGTGAGACGATGGCCATTTGAGGGGACTCGGAATATTCCCGGTTTTCTCCAAAATTATTGATGAAGCTTTTCAGGGTGTTTTTTATTTCGCTAACCTGAACCTTCTTATTATCCATCATTACCTCACCCTCAGCATTAACCAGAATTTTCATCAGGTTCCGTTCTTTAATTTCCTGTTTAGTGTCATTAAGCGGGTGGGGCAGGGTTAAACCTATTCCTGTGTCAACATTGATAGTTGTTGTAACCAGGAAAAAGATGAGTAATAAAAAGGCTATGTCGGCAAGTGAAGATCCATTTATTTTAGCTACTGATCGAAAAGGCTTAGAGAAGAGCATAATTCATGGGTTTTAGTTGAAATTGCTACTTCTATAAACTGAATTTATCAGCAGAATTAAATTAGCATATGAATGTTATAAATCTTTTTTAGAAAAGGGTGACACTATGATGTCACTCTTAGTCATTATTATTGAGTAAATCAAAAAACAAAACCCAATGATCATGACAAGCAATGCACTTTCAATCACTCCAAAACAAGAACAGTCAGCTGCTTTATTTGCCGTTCCACTGCTAAACAGAATTAAAAAAGAGAGCCATCAGGAATATGCTGAAATGCAGCAGGCGTTTGATTTATTAGGCTGGGGAAGTTTGCCAGACGAGCTCAAAATTGAAATCAATGATGATGTGAAGTTCATGGTCGAAGAGCTGAAAGGCCGCTTTTCTTCCTGCGATCCTTTTGTGAAGCGCCGACGAGAATCCATTCACTACTGGGTAAGCAGTTTTCAGGATGGAATTTGCTCACTAAGTGCAGCTATCAATGCACTTAAAGTAAAGCCGCTTTAGGAGTTGTGTTCTTTATCCCGGGATGAAGCCGGATGCTCTTCGGTTTGGTAGAGATCTGCATTTTCGATCTCTATGGATTCGGATTTTTTACTGAAGGATGCAATTTTCTGTGAGACAGCTGTTGTAAGATTATATAGCTGGTTCTTCTGCTTCTGGTAGTAGCTTTTCATGAAGAAGCGACTCATCGCAAATCCGCCCAAGCCTACAAAAGGAGCGATCATCAAAGCCAGCTGCTTGCCGCTCATTTCTTTAACAGCGATCAAGGTAACGATGAATGCGAAGAAAAAACTCAGGAAACCGGTTAGTGCTTTAAAGGGTCCCCATGAACTGACCATCTGAATTTTCGTTTGCCCATTTTTTGGAGTGAAGGAGAAGTGCTTATATCCAAAATCACTTTTTCTCTGCTCCCATTCATAGGTATTCCCCGTTTTTTTAACCTTGCCAATACCGCCGGTTATCTTCCGTATTTCAAGAACAAGGTCTTCCCATTGGTCCTCATTAATTTCACCTTTTACCGAAGAAACATTTTGAATGCGTGAAGTTCCTTTTATCAAACTATAGGATTGATCGTCCAGGTCAGGTTCTCCAATTTTAGCTAGAGCTTCATGCAAGGCTTCCTTGCTAATACCAACTTCTTCGGCTATGTGAATGAGATCTTCTTCAGACAAAGTCTCCTGATCTTCATACAGATCTTTTTTAACCTGAATTTCAGAAGCTTTGGTGAGAATCTTGCTAATTTCTTTTTTCGAGTATGTCTTGGAATCGCTCATAAATAATAAGTTTGGTCGCTCTACGTAATCCCAACAAAAATTGTTATTCAATGCAGAACTTCCACAGAGATATCCTTATCTTTGAAAAACTGCAAGCCAAATTTTCTTCTCCATGTACAAAATGAATGATTCTTCCCCTTTCGAACGCATTACGCGACAGGGACTTACGTACGATGACGTACTTTTGGTCCCTAATTTTTCTCAGGTTCTCCCACGCGATGTAGATACAACGGTTCAGCTTACGCCCACGCTGAAACTCAACGTTCCGATTATCAGTGCAGCTATGGATACAGTTTCAGAGTATCGATTAGCCATTGCTTTAGCTCGAGAAGGCGGTATCGCGATGCTTCATAAGAATATGAGCATCGAAGATCAGGCCGAGCATGTCCGGCTCGTGAAAAGAAGTGAGAGCGGTATGATTGTTGATCCGGTTACCCTGAAAGAAGGAGCAACAGTCCGGGAAGCCCGTGCTCTGATGAAGAAGCAGAAAATTGGAGGCATACCTATTGTTGACGATACCGGAATTTTGGTAGGTATTGTAACCAATCGAGACCTCCGGTTTGAATCTGAGCTGAATAAAAAGCTCGGGGATATAATGACCTATGAAGACCTGATCACGGCAAAAGAAGGAACAAACTTAAAGCAGGCAGAGCAGATCCTTCAGCATTATAAAGTTGAGAAGCTTCCTATTGTAGATGCAAATAATAAGCTGGTTGGGCTTATTACCTTCAAGGATATAGAAAAGAAGATGAACTTCCCCAATGCTTGTAAAGATGAGATGGGAAGATTGAGAGTTGGGGCAGCAGTGGGAGTTACAGCAGATACCATGGATCGGGTGGATGCACTGGTGGCGGCCAGCGTGGATGCCATAACTGTAGATACCGCACACGGACATTCCAAAGGTGTACTCGAAACAATCAAAAAAATTAAGGAAGCTTATCCTGACCTCAATGTGATTGGTGGAAATATTGCTACCAAAGCTGCGGCAGAAGCTCTGGCAGAAGCAGGTGCTGATGTGGTAAAAGTAGGTGTTGGGCCAGGCTCAATTTGTACAACACGGGTGGTAACTGGTGTAGGAGTTCCACAATTAAGTGCAGTTATGGAGGTGGCCGAGTTTACCCGCAAAAAAGGAATTGGCTTAATCGCTGATGGTGGTATCAAACAAACTGGTGATATCCCTAAAGCTATTGCAGGAGGCGCCGATGCCGTTATGATGGGTTCGATGTTTGCAGGGGTAGATGAAAGTCCTGGAGAGACGATTATTTATGAATCCCGTAAGTACAAATCCTATCGTGGAATGGGCAGTATCAGTGCTATGAACAAAGGCTCTAAAGACCGCTACTTCCAGGATGTGGAAGATGATATCAGCAAGCTGGTTCCCGAAGGTATTGAAGGCCGGGTACCATTTAAAGGATATCTGAGTGAAGTAGTTCATCAAATGTCTGGCGGACTAAGAGCTGCTATGGGTTATGCTGGCGCTGCTAATATCGAAGACATGAAAAAAGCTGAGTTTGTACAGATTTCAGCGGCATCTTATCGTGAAAGTCACCCGCATTCGGTTCAGATTACGAAGGAAGCACCGAATTACTCGGTTTCCTGATCGGCCTTGTCCGGAATGAAAAACGTACTCTTCATCGTCTATTATTTTCCTCCGATGGGAGGGAGCGGAGTTCAAAGACCTTTCAAGTTTGCTAAGTATTTGAAAGAGTTTGGATGGAATCCCATTGTTTTATGTCCGGAGCCGGGAGCTTATCACACATTCGATGACTCTCTTGAGGAAGAATTACAGTCTTTGAACATAGAAGTTCACAGGGTAGAAGCAAATACTCCATTTCACCGGGTCGGACAGAGTCCCAGAAAAGTAAAAGTGCCAGGTACAATTGCAAAAGTTCTGCGCTGGCTGTCAACTTTTTTCTATATACCAGACAACAAAAAAAGCTGGATTGAACCGGGATTAGAGAAGGCGCTTACACTCTTTAAAGAGAAAGAAATAGATGCTGTTTTTGCCAGCGGACCTCCGCATAGTAATTTGATGCTTGCCCAAAGACTAAAGGAACAGACTGGCTTGCCAACCATTATGGACTTGAGGGATGACTGGGTTGAGAGTCATTTGATTAATTACCCCACAGCCCTGCATAAGAATAAAATGCAACAGCTGGAAATTGATACGCTAACAAAAGCTGACACCCTGCTAACTATCAATGCTGAAATTGCGGGAAGCATAAAGTCACGGGTGCTAAAAGATGTTGAAGTCATAGGTCATGGGTACGATCCTGAAGATTTTGAATCAGCAGAAGAGATGGCCTCCGGTTCACTCCATAAACTGAAGTTCTTATATAGTGGCACTTTTTATCCTGAAAGCCGGCCAGATTCTTTTCTAAAAGCAGTATATAAGTTGATTGAGAATGAGCCGGAGCTAAAGAATAGGCTCGAACTTCAATTCCAGGGAGGATTAAATGCACAACACTGGAAGTTGATAAATGATCTGGGTTTGTCTTCTATGGTTCTGGATTTCGGGTACGTGAATCATGATTTGGCCGTAAAGAATTTAATGAATGCGGATGTGTTATGGCTGAATATCGGGCAAAAGAAAAACCCCGAAATCATTTCTCTGGGAAAAACCAGTGAATATTTTGCAACAAAAAAGCCAATTCTTGGTCTTGTACCTGAAGGGAGTGCTAAAGAGATGCTGCTTGATTATGGTAAAGCGTTTTTAGCAGATCCATATGATGTGGCAGAAATCAAGGAACAGCTGATGAATATCATAGAATGTTATGAAAATGATAGCTGGCCTGAATACTCGGAACAAGTGGTGGAATCCTATAACCGAAGAATTTTAACAGGAAAATTAGCCACTATTCTGAATAAAATTTCTACTCAATAAATAGATGTGATTGTAGTAACTTGAAAAGCAATGATTGATCTGCTTAAAAAATTATTTGAACAGCGACAGAAGAAAATTACTGTCATTTTGCTGGATGACTCCAAGCCCGATGAGGATAATTCTTACAGGGTTTATCCCAATGGGTTGTTTGGAATGATACTGGGTATTTCTACGGTATTCGCCATTTTCGTAGCTTTGGTGTTTATGTTAACTCCATTAGGAGGATTATTATATAGCACTGATGATGCTGAAATTCGCGCACAGATTATGGATGTAACAGAAAAAGCTATTGCCCTGGAAGATTCTCTTCGCCAGCGTGATTTGCAGCTGAGGGAAATGAAGAATATCATACGGTTGAGCATTGATACCACGCTGGCGATGGATCAGCGCTTTGATAATTTTTTCGATCCCAATGATCCTTTTCAAAACTCAGATTTTATAAATTTCGAGCAAACAGGTTCATTCGATCGGCTTAGCCAGAACGAAGTGTTATTTTCAAATGTGTCTAAGGCGGCACCGGATTTTCCAGCCAGGTACCCGGTACAGGGATCCTTAACCCGTGGCTATTTACCTGATGACGAACATTATGGATTAGATATTGCCACAAAAAATAACGAACCCGTTATCAATATTGCTGATGGGTCCGTTTTTAATAGTAGTTGGACAATTAATAATGGATATGTAATATCCGTGCAACACAGTGAAGGTGTGGTTACAACTTATAAGCACCTTTCGAAATTAAATAAGAAGGAAGGCGACCTTGTTTTAAAAGGTGATATTCTGGGCGAAATTGGAAACGCCGGAGTGTTAAGTACAGGGCCGCATCTCCATTTTGAGATTTGGAAGAATGGAGTACCTCAAAATCCGGAAGTCTATTTAATCAAATAAAATCGAGTTATGCTAAATTCAAAAAAATCTACAAATACTAATAACGTGTCTGAGAATACAAACCATTCGCCCGCAGTAAATATTTTGAGTGAGGGTACCAAACTCAAAGGAGACCTTAATTCCCAGACCGATATTCGCATAGCCGGAGTCATTGACGGAGAGGCGGTTTCAAAAGGAAAACTAATAGTAACCGGAAACGGTAAGATTATTGGAAATATCACTTCATCTGATGCTGATATCGCTGGTAGAGTAGAGGGAGAGGTGAAGGTATCTAACAAACTTACTCTCAGAGAGAGCGCCATTATTGATGGAAACATTTACACCAAAACTCTTATCGTTGAAGAGGGTGCTCAAATAAATGGCTCATGCCGGATGGGGTCAGACGCAAAAGAACTTTCTCAGAAAAGCGATGCTGATTACGCCAGCGATACCAAAGTAAAATCCTGACCCACAAATAATTGCTTCATAACCTTCTGCCCGATAAATATGCTGAATATGTAGGCCTTGGGGTAGAGATTGCTGTATCAATGGCCCTGCCTATTGTTGGCGGATACTATCTTGATCTATATTTTGAACTAACTCCCTGGCTCACTCTAACCGGGGTTTTAGTGGGTATGTTCAATTTCGGGTTGATGATTGCACGAATAGCAAAAAAGCTAAATCAACAGGATAATGATAAAAAACAGTGACCGGAGCGTAGTTAAAAACACACTATGGATATCCGGATTTTTGATGTTACTCTCAGGGGTATTTTTTATTGTTGGGGAACAGGAAGGTATAGCCGTCGTAACCGGCGTGATGCTCAGCTGCGTGTTTGTAATCAGCAGTGCGTGGGTTTTTGATACCTTCAGAGAGACCAAAACCAGCACCTTTATAAAAATATTTTTCTTCTCTACAGCCATTCGCTTTCTATTAGTGCTGATTTTGTTCGGAATTTTGCTTGGAGTGACAAAAATTGATGAAATCTACTTTACAGTTAGTTTCATAATTTCCTATCTTTGCCAATCTGTAACGGAAATGATTTTTATTAACAAAATTCTTCAAAAGAG
The DNA here is from genome assembly GCF_040218225.1 of Gracilimonas sp. Lineage (NCBI taxonomy): Bacteria > Pseudomonadati > Balneolota > Balneolia > Balneolales > Balneolaceae > Gracilimonas > Gracilimonas sp. The sequence goes on along the minus strand of NZ_JAVJQO010000002.1, from coordinate 24,250 downwards.
CGGCAGTTAAAGACAATGATTCAAACCCTGCGTCGAGTTTTCTTAACTCTTTTATTTTTAAGTATAAGCACCTCAAATACTTTTGCGGCAGATCAGGCGGAAGCCAGTGATGAGCCAATAATCGACGTAATGGGCACTGTTCTTGATCACGATTATTTCAAAACGCCATTTGGGAAAATTTATCTGCCCCGCATTTTTTATTGGGAAACAGCAGAAGGTGAAGCTCAGTTAAGTTTTTACAGTTCTACAAAAAAAGCTGAGGCGTCTGATGAGTTTATGATGTCTGAGGCTGGAGCTATTGTGCCAGCTAATGGCGGGCATATTAAAGTAGATTTCTCTATTACTTCACATTTAATGTATTTCTGGATTAGCATAATCCTGGTTCTTTGGATTACTATCTCTATGGCCCGTAAATACAAAAAAGGTGTTGGCCGTGATACCGAGCCAAAGGGGAGCTTTCAAAATATCTTTGAGATCCTGTTTGAGTTTGTTCGTGATAATATTGCCAAGGATAATATTCGCGATGACAAATATAAAAAGTATGTACCGTACCTTTTCTCCATTTTCATGGGGATTGCCTTCATGAACCTTTTTGGATTACTTCCATGGGCGGCTACTGCAACCGCTGATTTAACGGTGACAGCTACTTTGGCTACCATCACGTTTTTCATTACTCAGTTCAGTGGCACTAAAGATCACTGGGCTCACGTATTCTGGTTTCCTGGCGTGCCAGGATGGACACGTCTGATTTTAACGCCGGTTGAAATTCTTGGGCTATTCACCAAGCCTTTTGCACTCGCTATTCGACTTTTTGCCAACATGTTATCAGGAAAGATGATGATTATCGCGATTCTCGGGTTAATCTTCATTTTTGCTGATCTCTTTGGTCCCGGTGGGGCCTATGGGATGGCAGGTTTGTTATCTGTACCTCTTACTGCAGCTTTATATTTCCTTAAAGCTTTCGTGGCTTTACTGCAGGCATATGTATTCACCATTCTTTCCGCTGTATTTATCGGTATGGCAGCTGAAGATCATGCACATGATGAGGAAGGATATCACGCAGAGCATATTGCTGAACAAGCAAATTGAACTTAAAAAACCATAATCAACTAAAAACAAAACAAAAGAAATATGGGACTTTTAGCAGCTGGTATTGGAGCAGGAATCGTAGCAATTGGTGCCGGACTTGGAATCGGAATGATTGGTAAGGCGGCCACAGAAAGTATTGCACGTCAGCCTGAAGCTTCTGGAGATATCCGTGGTGCGATGCTTTTAACGGCAGTATTTATTGAGGGTGTTGCTCTCTTCTGTGCGGTTATTTGTGCACTGATCATCTTCTTGGGTTAATATCGTGTTACACTCTATGCTACTTTTAGCAGGCGGAGGGGGATTACTCTCATTTAACACCGGGTTTGCCTGGTGGATTGCCATCACAATGGTCGTGTTTATCATTTTGATGTCTAAATATGCAGTACCCCCAATTATGAAAGCGCTTGAAGAGCGAGAGTCTAAAATTAAAGACTCCTTGGAGTCTGCAGAGAGAGCTCTGGCTAAAGCCGAGCAAATCTCTAAAGATAACGAGAAAGCTCTTCGGGAAGCTGAAGTAAAAGCACAGCAGATTCGTAAAGAAGCTGCTGAAGAGGCGGAATTAATTCGCTCCGAACGCATCAAGAAAGCGAAAGAAGAGGCTGATCAAATTATTGAGCAAGCCAGAACTTCTATTGAGCAAGAAAAGAAACAAGCTTTGGTTGAATTGAGAGAAGAGGTGGCAAAACTTGCCGTAAAATCTGCTTCTATCATTATAGACTCAGAGCTTGATAGTGAAAAGAATAACAAGCTGGTGGATAGTTTTCTGTCCGACCTTCCAAAAAATTAATTGATCATAAATGCTGGTATCTAAAGCGGCACGCCGTTATGCCACTGCACTTTTAGAGCTCGCCAAAGAACAGGATGCTGTAGAGCGTACCTTTGAGGATGTTCAGTTTGTAAAGAACACAATCGAAGACTCACGCGATCTGCAATTGTTTTTGAAGAGCCCGGTCATCAAACCAGATAAAAAGGTAAATGCACTTGAAGCTCTTTTTGAAGGTGAGCTCAGTGAATTGGTTTACAGGTTTATCACTCTTATAGCGCGCAAAAATCGTCAAAACATACTAGACGAAATTGCTGCTGCTTTTATCAATATCTACAATCAATATGCAGGTATTATTGAAGCGGAAGTTTTTGTTGCTAAAGAAATGGATGACAAACAGAAGAGTCAGGTCGTTAAAAGACTGGAAGATGTGACCGGTAAAAAGGTGAACATCTCTGTTATAGTGCAGGAAGACCTGAAAGGCGGCATGGCCATTAAAATAGCTGATACAGTTATTGACGGTACCATCAAGCATAAGTTGGAACAGCTTGAAGATGTATTCCTGAATACAGCAACGGAATAAATTAAAACAGTTTTATTAATCTTAGATAACAATGAGTCAAGTCAGACCAGACGAAGTTTCAGCCATATTACGAAAACAATTATCAGGCTTTGACAACGAAGCTGATACCTACGATGTAGGTACCGTACTTGAAGTAGGTGACGGTATTGCACGTGTATATGGGCTTTCAAAAGTACAGGCCGGTGAATTGGTTGAATTGCCAGATTCAAAAAATGAAAAAGGCGAACCTGTAACCGGAATGGTACTTAACCTTGAGGAAGATAACGTAGGTATTGTACTCTTTGGCGCGTCAAGCGCAGTTCAGGAAGGGCATACCGTGAAACGTACCAATGATATTGCATCTATCAACGTAGGTGAAGGCTTGCTTGGTCGTGTAATTGATCCTCTTGGTAATCCCATTGATGGTAAAGGTGCTATAAGCGGTGAAACCATTCGATTGCCACTTGAACGAAAAGCTCCGGGTGTGATTTACCGTGAACCGGTAAAAGAACCTCTTCAAACCGGATTGAAAGCTATTGACTCTTTGATTCCTATTGGTCGCGGACAACGTGAGTTGATTATTGGTGACCGCCAGACCGGAAAGACCTCAGTAGCCGTTGATACCATTATTAATCAAAAAGCTACTCAAAATTCTGATAAACCTGTTCATTGTATTTATGTTGCTGTAGGACAAAAAGGATCTACGGTAGCCAATATCCGTCAGGTGTTGGAAGAAAATGGTGCCATGGAGTACACAACAATTGTTGCGGCTCCTGCTAGTGTGTCTGCACCGATGCGTTATATTGCTCCATTTGCGGGTGCTACCATCGGGGAGTATTTCCGTGATACCGGCCGACATGCTCTTGTAATCTATGATGACCTTTCTAAGCAGGCGGTAGCTTATCGTGAGCTTTCTCTTTTGCTGAAACGACCTCCGGGCCGTGAAGCTTATCCCGGTGATGTATTTTATCTGCATAGCCGTCTTCTGGAACGTGCTGCTAAGATCATTAATGATGATAAAGTAGCCTCCGAAATGAACAATATTCCTGACGAGTTAAAACCAAAAGTAAAAGGCGGAGGGTCATTGACGGCACTTCCTGTAATTGAAACTCAGGCGGGTGACGTATCTGCATACATTCCTACGAACGTAATTTCTATTACCGATGGTCAGATCTTCCTGGATACGGACTTGTTTAACCAGGGTATTCGCCCAGCTATTGATGTGGGTACTTCTGTATCTCGTGTAGGTGGATCTGCTCAGGTGAAATCAATGAAGAAGTTGTCAGGTACATTGAAACTTGACCTTGCACAGTATCGTGAGCTGGAAGCTTTTGCTAAATTCGGTTCCGACCTTGATGCTTCTACTCAGGCTCAGCTCCGAAAAGGAGAGCGTACGGTAGAATTACTTAAGCAGGATGTATATCAGCCGCTACCGGTAGAGCAGCAAATCGCGCTTCTGAAAGTGAATGATGTAGGCCTTCTCGATAAGCTCGCTGTAGAGCAAATCGGAGAATTTGAGAATCAATATCTCGAAACTATTGGCATCAAGTATGAAGATGAAATGGGTGAATTAGCTAAGAGCGGAGTGCTGAATGATGCTTTTGGAGATAAACTCATCGAAGTAGCGGAATCCATAATTGATCAGGTTAAAGCAACCAACTAAAGAATTAGCATAGATGGCGAATCTTCGAGACATACGAAACCGGATATCATCTGTTAATAATACACAGCAGATTACCAAAGCTATGAAAATGGTTGCTGCTGCCAAGCTTAGAAAAGCACAGGATCGCATGACACAAACGCGTCCATATGCATCTAAGATTGAGGAAGTTGCAGGTCGGCTAGCTGAAAATAGCGATGCTACTAATCCAGTGATGCGTAAACCCGAAGAGGTTAAAAATGTGCTCTTTATAGTGGTAGGTTCTGACAGAGGACTTTGCGGAGGTTTTAATAATAATCTTTTTAAGGAAGTTGAAAACCGACTTCATAAAGATTTTCAAAAGCACCTCGATAATAAAACATTATCACTGGTGACTATTGGGAAAAAGGCTTCTGCTCACTTCAAAAAGAGAAAATATAAAGTAACCAACAGCTTCCCCGGATTTTTTGATGATATTCAATACGATGCAGCATCAAGTATAATGGAAGCTGCGACTTCACAGTTTGTTGATGGCGATTTTGATGAAGTGTATATCGCCTTCAATGAATTTAAGTCTGTAATTGCACAAAACCGTAAAGTTCAAAAGGTACTTCCTATAGATACAGAAGATATCACAAAAAGTGATTCTGATAATGCATCTAAGCAAGCTATTGATTACCTTTACGAGCCGAATTCGCAAGCAATATTAGATCGATTATTGCCTTTGCATTTAAACATGCAGCTATGGCGAGCCGTACTTGAATCGAATGCTTCGGAGCAAGGTGCACGAATGACCGCAATGGACAGTGCAACTGAAAATGCGAAGGAGCTGGAAAAAGATTTACGCCTTGAGTACAATCAGGCTCGACAAAGTGCAATTACAACAGAAATTTCTGAGATTGTATCTGGTGCTCAGGCACTAAGTGAAAATTAGGAGAGCTGGCAGAGTGGTCGAATGCGGTGGTCTTGAAAACCATTGAGGCCTCACGGTCTCCGGGGGTTCGAATCCCTCGCTCTCCGCATTAAATAGCCCCTTTTGGGGCTATTTCTGTTTTATATAATGGGTTTTAAATAATATCATCGTGCATGCGTTTACGCCTCAAACCAACTAATTAATATGACAGCACGAATTCTTTTTTCGATTGTAAGTCTTTTACTCACCTTTAGTTCTGTGGGTATAGCTCAGGATACTCTTCAAGTTGATTTCAATACATTCCTGAATAAAGCACTGAATAATTCTGGTCAGATTAAGTATCAAAGACAGGAAGTTGAAATTGCCGAGAACCAAATCAAGCAGGCTCAGGCACAGCGCATAGTACCTAACTTAAGGTTAGATACACAACACGGGCTTGTTCCTGGTGTAGAAAGCGACAGGACCGATCTTCAGGAAGACGAATATTATTTAGATCCAAACCTCAGAAATGACTGGAGCAACTGGGCTGTTTTCACCAAATTTCAGGTTTCAGCGGTACAGCCGGTTTTTACATGGGGAGCAATCAATAAAGCGGTTGAAGCCGCAAGGCTGGGAGCTGAAGCAGCTCAGCATAGTTTTGAGGCAAAGAAAGCCGATCTTGAACTAAGGCTGTTTGATTTATATTTCAGTTATGTATTGGCTTTGGAAATTGAGCGTTTGCTGGATGAGGCTCAGGATAAAGTAGACCAGGTTGAACGCCAGATAAACAAAATGAAAGAAGAAGGCGATAGCAGCCTCGATGAATCTGAAGTTTTTAAATTTGAGATCTATAAATCAGAGTTCGAGATTCAGAAAGCAGAAGTAAAAGAGAACATGAACTTTGTGAAGGAGACCTGGAACTATGTGCTCCGGAATGAAGAGAATGAAGTTTATGAACCACAAGTTCGGTTTCTTGATCCTGTAGCCGCAAATATTGAATCAGTCGATTTTTATCAAAATGCTGCTTTTAACAACAGACCAGAATTAAAAGCACTTAAAGTGGGAGAGGAAGCTACTGAGACGTACATTACTTCTCAGAAGAAACAAAATTTGCCCGGTTTGTACCTGGCCGGGTATTTAAACTTTGCCAATACACCGAATCGGCCCCGTCAGTCAAATCCATTCATTCAGAACAATACAAACCTCTTCAGTGGTGGTTTTGGATTTACAATTCGCCAGAAGCTTAATTTCTTTTCTATAAAAGCTAATATAGAACGAAGCAGAATTGAACTGAAGAAAGTTACATATGCCCAGGATGCCGCAAAGGATGGTATTTTGTTGGAAGTGAATACAAATTACAGGCAAGCTTCCCTGGCTGATGTGAAGGTAGAACAGACTGATGAAGCGCTGGTTACCTCAAAGCGCTGGTTACGGCAGGAACAACTCGACTATGATTTTGGTATGGGTGAAGTAAAGGACTTGATTGATGCCATGCGGAAAGAACTTGAACTTAAGCTGCAATTAAAGCAGCGAATTTTTGAGTATAATTCATCTCTGGCCAAACTGAATAAATCGGCGGGTATTCCGTTAACTACGTTAATAACCAATTGATTAAGACGAATGAATATGTTTAACACCGGAATCAAAGTAATTCTAATAGGGTTTTTCATGACGGCAACTGCAGTTGCCCAACAGACCTCAGAAGATGTAAGAAACCTTCTGGAAGAACGAGATGTACAAATAAAGGAACTTGTTGGTCCTGAAGGAACAGAGTACACGGATGAACAGCGTCAGAAGCTTAAAGAAATTATTAATGGCGTTATCAATTTTGAAGCTATGGCGAAGGAAGCTTTGGAAGAAACCTTCGATACTATTTCTACAGAAAAAAGAACGGAGTTTGTGGACCTTTTTGCGACCATAGTCAGAGATCAGTCTTTAAATAAATTGGATATCTACAGAGCAAAAATCACTTATCAGGATATTCAGGTAGAAGGTGATGAGGCCCGGGTTGAAACTTTGGCACAGCTTGAAAATGTGCGTACTCCTGTTAATTATGAAATGGAGTACATGAGCGGCGAATGGGTAATAGTAGATATGGAAATTGATGATGTATCAACGGCATCTTCCTATAATCGCCAGTTCCAGCGCATTATTAACCAAAAAGGATTTGAACCTCTTTTGGAGAGTTTGAGAAAAAGAGCTGCCAGGGCGTGATCACCAAGAATTATGGTAAATCTTTTTGTATTGTTGAGCTGATGTTCAGGAAATATGCGATTCCAAAATATATTTCATAAAAAGTTTATCGTGAATTAACTTTGTTTGCTCTCAAAAAGATTCATTACCTGTTTTCTTGATGACTAAAAGACTTAAAGGCGCTCTTCTTACAGTAATTATTTCTCTTATTTCGGTTAGCTTGTATGCACAAGATAGCAGGATACTGACGCTTTCAGACTACACGTATGAATATATCCAGCGTTTGCAACATCGGGGGAAAATGCTGGATCTTGACCCTACTGTTTTGCCTTATTCATATGGACAGGTTAAGCAATCGATAAATAAGATTGATGAAGAAAGACTGTCAGCAAATGAGAAGATTTGGCTAAATTTTATAAAAGAGAGAGTAAATCTTAATAATCTGGCAGACAATGAAATTGGGGGTGAGTTCTCTGCTTCTCCGGTGTTAAGTGATACCGAGCGGCTCGATCCCATAAATCCTTTGAACCAAAATTTGTATGTGTATCCAGCAGCTACTGTTACCGGATACATGGAAAAGCAGAATTTTGTTGGACAATTTTCCTTCCGTCATGACTACTATTATGATCAGGATCCTGATGGAATTGATGCGGCAAAACGATTATTTATCAGGGCTGAGGATTCCTATGCAGGTTATCAAAAAGGGGATATAAGGATTATGCTGGGCCGTTATAATCATCACTGGGGCAAGTATGGAGAGGCTTCATCTATTATTAGTACGAATGCCCGTTCTTTTGATCATCTGAATATCAGCTTTGGCGGTAAGTATTTTTCTTTTCAAAGTATTATCGGAGAACTAAATGATATTTCAGAGAATGACGTTTTTGTGGGCGAAACCTATTTTGAGGACGGTTCAAAAAACAGATTTCTTTCCCTTCATCGCTTGAACTTTCATCCTTTACCTAATTTAAGATTCAGCTTCTTTGAAGCGATCCTGTACTCGGGAAATAATGCAGGCCTCTCTTTGAAATATAGTAATCCATTATTGGCGCATGTATTTGTATCGGATAATTTACCCTGGGATGACACAAACAATCTGCTTTTCGGTGGCATGGTATGGACCCAATTCAAGAATATAACCCTGAACGGTCAGCTATTAATTGATGATTTTGAACATACAACCAATGAAGGTGAACCGGTTACATTCACATTTCTGTCTTCTTTGAGCTATGCCCCAAAAAGTTCTGCTTTAAATTTGAATCTGGAGTTTGAAGCTGTTGCCTATCAAACCTATAATACTGATCAGGCAGAAGGACGATACTTATATTTGAATAGAGGAATTGGCACCCCGACAAATGACTATATAAAGGTTAAAGTTTATCCGGAATTTTTTCTGGATCAGCATGTAAAAGGGCTTATGGCGGCACCTTATGTTACGTACTATTCAAAAGGGGAACAGGTGATTAACCAGGATTTTAACCGCAGGAATTCCGATGGCAGTATCATAGATTTGATCTTAACAGGGCAGGAGGAGAATACGGTAAGAGGTGGTCTTCACGTATTGTACCAGCCAAATTCGAAGTTTTGGTTTGAATTGGATACAGGATATAATCACGTAGCGAATTACAATAATGTAGCTGGAATTACTCAGCAAAGATTAGTGACTATTTTAAAAGCAGGTTTTAGGTTAGGTCTTTATGGGAATAATTAAAACTTTTAGGGCAACTAACTAGGATTCATTCTATGAAAGTATTGATCTACGCCACTACTTTTGGCGCAGACTTATTGAGTTTTACCAAATATCTTACCGAGGAGACCAACTCTGAAGTAAAAGTGCTATTGGAGGATGCGGAAAAATTTAAGCAAGAAGGTATTTTTGATTTTTGGGACCTGGATGTAGAGCTGTATAACTCCAATAAGATGACCTTGATCAGAGGTGTAAAAGGCTTTGATCCTGATATCACTATTATGGATAACAATATTCCACTTCGTAAATTGAGTCCTAAAGCTTTGATTCTGTGGCATGGCTATGGGTGGAAGGGGCCTAATGATGAAGAAGAATTCAAATGGCTTCACCGGAATATAAAGCTGACCTGGGGTACGATGAAGGAACCTAATCCTGATATCAAATGGGCGAGTTTTGGGAAAATTGATTTCAAACATCGTACAGAAGTAAGCGGCTTTGACCCGGAAAATTGTATTAATCTTGGATCAGCCAGCCATGATTATTTGCAGGAAAAAGTATCCAAAGAAGAACTTCAGCCTTATTATCCTTTTGATGTAGTAAACAAAAAAACGGTACTGATTGCACCAACCTGGCATTATGGAGAAGTATTTTCGCACTGGGGTGATGAGGATAAATTATTCAACGAGCTGCTAACCGATCTTAAAAAGAAAGATGTAAATGTAATTCTGCGCTTGCACGATTCTTATCGATTTGAACACCATTACCTGGAGTTTTTGCAAAGCCTGGAAACAAGATATGATAACATCGTATTAAAGTTTAAGGATCATCATCCAGACAATTTTCTTGATCTGCAGGTCTCAGATTTGTTGGTGACAAACTTCAGTAGTATTGCCAATTTATTTTATGCAACGCACCGGCCAACGGTTCACATATACCCTGTAAAAAGTAAAGATGAGTCGTTTATGTGGCTGAATAAAACCCTGTTTGGCATTCGTAAGAAAAAAGTAGATTCCATTAAGTTTATATGGAAATATTCCCCTGAAGATAATGGGGGAATGTTGGCGAGGAATTTTGATTCCATGATGGATCAAATTCAAAAGGGATTAGAAAACCCTGGTTGCTGTATTGAAGCATCCCAAAAATATTTAGATAAGCACATGCTTTCTGCGGATGGGAAAAATTGTGAGCGTATCTGGAAAGCAATAAATGAACTTGTGGAAGACCAAGGCTGAACTCAAAATTAAATCACGCAATTAGCTCTTGAGTATACAGATTAGCCAAAACGACCTTCAGGATACCAGGGACCGGATATTTTTTATCGTTGGTACCAGCAGATCGGGCTCAACATTGCTGCAGAGTATGCTGAGTTCGCACAATGAAATTGTGATTCCTCCCGAAACCCATTTCTTTCATTCCGCAGATTATCTGAATCAAAAGTATAAAGAAAGCGACCTAAAAGATTCTTTCAGGGAAAGGCTTCTTCATTTTTGGTATGACCAAAAAACCAGAATTAGAGATTTAGGGCTTGAAAAGCAGGATGTTGGACAGCTTTCAAAAGAATTAAACCTGACAGATCCTGCCGAGCTATTCACCCTTCAACTTACCATGTACCGGACAGACCGAGGCAAGAAGATTGTTGGCGAAAAGACTCCAAGACACATTCTCAGTGTCAAGGAAATCATAAAGGCCTATCCCAATGCAAAAATAATATCTATGTTTAGGGATCCCAGAGCAGCAGCATGGTCGGAGATAAAAGCTCATTTTGGCTCGCCATCAGTATTTGTGACAACCCGACGCTGGCGTGAGTATGTAGAAGCTCATGAGCAGTGCAAAAGGGAGCTTTCGGCTGAGCAGTATATGATGCTCCGTTATAAGGATTTGATTGAGGATACGGAGGGTTTGTTGAAAAATATTTGTGCGTTCTTAGGTGTAGATTTTCAGCCACAAATGCTGGAGTACTACAAAAGAGATGAAAAAGGTTTTGCGGAAGGTGAGGAGTCCTGGAAAGAGGGTACATTAAAACCTATTCAAAAAGATAAGAACGAGGAATGGAAAACGGCATTAACCCGCTGGCAGATTGCATTAGTGGAACAAACAGCTGGCAATAAGCTGGAAGAAATGGGATATCAAAAAAGTGAATATTCCCTTTCCTTTTCCAAAAACTTGTTCTATCAATGCTTAGATTTCAGCCGATCAATTTGGGCTACTGTTACCGGAGCCCGGCAGGAAGGATATAGATATCCTGATAAATCGAAATTCAAATAAAAATAAATAGTTAGGAAGTAAAATGGCGGTATTCAAAAAAGTTGGTGAACAGATAACCGCTTTATCAGATGCGCTTGGGTTCGAACGCAGAGATCTACGTGCAGATCTTGGAATGCCCTGGGATTACGTGAAAAGTAAAATCATGAACTCCCATTTCAAGTGGGATTATAATGAGATAGAGCGCTACTGCATGTTTATTGGTTACCCCCGCAGCGGACACACACTGGTTGGTTCACTTCTGGATGCACACCCTGATGTGGTTATTTCCCATGAATTGGATGCATTGCGTTACCTGAGGGCCGGATTCAGCCGTGAGCAGATTTTCAGCCTCATTTTGCATAAAGACAAGGTGTTTACCGGGAAAGGCCGTGAATGGACCGGTTATGATTATGCGATTGAAGGATTGTGGCAGGGACGATACCGAAATTTGAAAGTAATCGGTGATAAAAAGGGCGGAGGATCGTCTCGTCATTTACAGGCCAAGCCAAATATTATTGAAAAGCTCAGAAAAGAGGTCAAACTTCCTATTAAGCTGATTCATATCGTACGCCACCCGCTGGATAATATCGCTACTCACAAGAGAAAATGGTCGGTACAGCCCAGTCTGCAGGAAGCTATTGACAGCTATTTCAAGAGGGTTGAAGCCAATGCCAAACTCAAATCAGAAGTGGCAGAAGATGAGTGGTGTGAATTAACACATGAAGAGTTTATTTCTGATTCAGAAAAAACCCTGCGGACTCTGGTCGAATTTCTGGAAGTGGAACCTTATGAGGATTATATCAAGGCTGCTGCCGCCAAAGTATTCGATTCTCCTTCACAAAGCCGTACCAAAATTGAATGGCCGCAGGAGATGATTGATCAGGTAGCGGAGCGCAGTCAGAAATACGATTTTCTGAAAGATTACGAGTTTACAGTATAATTATACTTATTTCCGAATGGCCTGAATGGCTTCTTTTTCGCGAACCCAGATGACGGTTGCTGTAATACTGAATACAAAGATTGAAGCCAAAGCTACAGCTCCTATCGTTGCCTCACCGTAAAAGGTAGTGATGCCATATCGTACGGCGTAAGCAAATCCTGCCAGAGGAATAAGTGTGGCAAATGCAGAGATACTCTTCAATCCGAATTTCCAGACATTGGTCTCGGTCAGCTTTGCTCCAAAATATACAATCACCAGCGAGACAAGAGGGTACACGGTAAGCCATACAAGTGCTACAGCCATCATGCTGATTTGAGAGGCTATGATAAATCCTGCCGGCAGTAATAAGGCATTGGCAGAAGTAAAATAGAAGATGAATTTGGCTTCGCCTTTGGCGTTGATCAGTTTTGGAAGCAGGGTAACCAGGCACTGAATAATTCCAACGGCCACAAATATTCTCATATAGGGAACAGCGTCCATCCATTTTTCATAGCCTACGAGTGGGAGAAACCAATCTATATAGGTTCCGATGATTACCATTACGGTTCCCACCAAAAGCATACTTGCCCGGGACATTGTGAAGAAGTAATTGCGAAGCCGGGGAATTTCATTCTGTAGCTTTGCAAAAGCGGGGTAAGCAACCCGGTTAATTACATTTGAAAGCTCTTTCACCGTATCAAACACCAGACGATAGGCAAAAGAGTAAATACCTACTAACTCCATCGAAAAGAACTTACCGATGATCAGGTAATCGGCATTCATGTAAAACTTCTGGAAGAAGTTGGAACCGGTTGTAAAAACTCCAAATTCAATGAGATGCTTCACCTGTCCATGTTCATATTTTAGCCGCGGCCAATAAGGTTTGAAGAACATGCAAAACACCATCTGTCCAACTTTATTTGCCAATTCAGCAAGAATAATAGCCCATGCTCCCCAGCCGGTGAAAGCCAGGTAGATCATAAGTCCGGCTGAGGAAGCCAACGCCACGTTATCACTGATAGCCAGCTTCTTGAACTCCAGATCTCTCATCATCAGCTTGCTGGAGATCATGTAAAAGCTGAATGCGATGATGCCCAGCATATATACCCGAATCATGGAAGAAAGTACCGGGGTATCATAGAAAGCCGCAACATAGGGGGCGCCGAGATAGATAATACCATACACAACCACCGAGAGCAGAAAGCTGATCCAGAAAAGGGAATCAACTTGTGTGCGCCCGATTCTTTCTTCCTGAACCAGGGCAGTTCCTAGTCCAAGCTCTGTTAATGCTTTGGTTGTACTAAAGAAAGCGAGAGCGAGTGCAGCGATTCCGAATTGCTCTTCTGAAATTACTTTAAGCGTGTAAAAAAGAGCAACAGCGTTCAATAATCGGGCTGTGACGGATCCCACACCGCTATAAAGCACCGAAGAAGCTACTCTCCGTGCAAAAGAATTCTCACTCATTATGGGCAAATTTCATCGGGATTGCTGCTTTTGTTAAGGAAAAATGGAGTCAGCAAATATAGGGCGAAGTCTGAGGAATTAAAATGTATGATCTAAAAGGAAGTAACCAGATTGTTATATAATTACTAATTAAGTGCTAACATAACTTCGTCAAGTTCTTTATCTTTGCGCAGCAAAATTACTTCAAAAAAATCACCGAATGTCACAACAGAGTAAAAACGAAGCACCGGATGGCAACTTATTAGTTCTAACCCCTGGTATGGGAGCCGTCGCTACCACTTTTATAGCAGGAGTAGAATCAATCAGAAAGGGATTATCAAAACCCATTGGTTCTCTCACACAGATGCAAACCATCAGGCTGGGGGCCAGATCTGAAAACAGAAATCCTTTAATAAAAGACTTTCTTCCGCTGGCCAATCTGGAAGATATTACTTTTGGTGGATGGGATGTAAAGCCTGAAAATGTGTACGATGCGTGTGTTCATGCAAAAGTTCTGAAGCCTCAGGATATTGATCCTATTGCAGACTTTCTTAAGACTATTGAGCCCATGTCTGCTGCTTTTGAACAGAAATATGTTAAGAAGCTTGAAGGTCCGAATGTAAAAGATTTCAAGACTAAGAAAGATCTTGCAGAACAGCTCAGGGAAGACATTCGCAACAAAATGAAAGAAACCAATTCCTCCCGGGCAGTTATGGTTTGGTGTGGATCTACCGAAGTGTACCAATCGCCATCGGCTTGCCATATGTCGATTGAAGCTTTTGAAAAAGGCCTTGAGGAAAACGACGAGGCGATAGCACCTTCACAATTGTACGCGTATGCTGCAATCATGGAAGGTGTTCCATATGCGAACGGAGCCCCAAATCTATCTGCTGACAATCCTGCTCTTACGCAATTAGCTGAGCAAAAAGGCGTGCCAATAGCCGGAAAAGACTTTAAGACCGGTCAAACTTTGATGAAGACCATTCTGGCACCGGGCTTCAAAACAAGAATGCTTGGAATTCGGGGCTGGTTCTCAACAAACATTTTAGGAAACCGTGATGGTGAAGTTCTGGATGATCCTGAAAGCTTCAAATCTAAAGAAGTGACAAAGTCGGGTGTATTAGACACCATTCTTCAGCCCGAAACGTACAAAGATTTGTATGCAGATCTGTACCATAAGGTTCGGATCAATTATTACCCACCGCGCGGAGATGAAAAAGAAGGCTGGGATAACATCGATATTTTTGGATGGATGGGATATCCTATGCAGATTAAGGTAGATTTCCTTTGTCGTGATTCTATTCTTGCTGCTCCTATCGTACTCGATTTAGCACTATTCCTTGATCTTGCCAAGCGTAAAGGAAAGTCCGGTATTCAGGAATGGCTGAGTTTCTATTTCAAGAGTCCACAGGTGGAAAACGGACACGTTCAGGAGCATGATATTTTCATTCAGCATTTCAGATTGAAGAATACATTGCGTGTGATGGGAGGGGAGCAGCCGGTAACTCACCTTTCAGAAAATTACGACACCTATAAGTAATTTAGAATGTCAGACTCCCGAGCAACAAAGACAGGTGTAATTCTGGCAGCGGGATTTGGTTCCCGTCTGGCTGGTGCAGATACGGATACCAATCTCAAACCACTGACCACCGTTGGTGGTACTCCGCTTATTTACAGAACTATAGAAAGCCTGAAGACAGCCGGGTGTAATAAAGTCGTCATTGTACTGGGATTTGGTTTTGAGGAGATCAAAAATGATATCCTTGATTCCTATACCGGTGATATTCCCATAGAATTCGCCCATAATAAGCGATATGATTTGAGTAATGGTATCTCGGTATTAGCAGCAGAACCTTTTATTCAGGACGATTTTATCCTGACTATGGCTGATCATATCCTTTCCGATCAGATGATGAAGCTGGCCGGTGCGCATCGCCCCGATAGAGGAACTGCTACTTTACTTGTTGATTACAAGGTAGATGAAATTTTTGATATGGATGATGCTACAAAGGTAATGGTTAAAGAGGGGCGTATTAAATCAATAGGGAAGCTTATCAGCGAATACAACTGCATAGACACCGGTGTTTTTGTCTGTACAGATGGTTTGCTCAAAGAAATCAAACGTGTGTATGAAGCCACCGGCGATGCATCTCTTTCCGATGGAGTACAGGCTCTGGCTGAAGCAGGTAAAATGCATACACTGGATATTGGAGATGCTTACTGGCAGGATGTGGACACCCCGGAAATGCTTGCAGAAGCAGAGAAGATGTTGGGTGTACAACTCTGAGATCAATCAACCAAAGAAAGGTTAAAATAGACTTCTTCTTTTTTGTTTGTTTGAGCCCGGCCCCGGTAGAAAAGAACTTCTCCACCTAAAAAGGGCTTAATGATTAGTTTTTTAAAAGCACTCAGTTCATCTAACATAGCTACTTTTTCCTCTACTTCACTAAAATAAAAAGTATCATTGGATCCGTCCTCATAATTGACAGTAATATCAACAGGGATCTTAGTTCCTGATACTTCTTTTCGTTTATTAACCGTAATCTTTTCTGGATCTTTCAGAGTCAATGTTTCGCCATCATAGAAATAGGCATAACCGATGGCGTCATTGGGAGAGTGCTTAGGTACCAAAAAATGGCCTCCTGAAAAACCGCTCTCTGTTCTTCCATTAAACTTGTAACTGGTTTCAAACAGTCTTGTGGCTAAATTTGTTTGATACGTATGATCCATAAATCCGATCCCGGAGACTTTTACGGTATCATTATTATCTGCGATATACCCCGAAACTCTGGAAAAGGGAATATGGACAAACATTCCAAGTTCATCCTCATTACCTACCTTAAAAACACCATCGCCTGGCTTAAAACCGGGGTAAGGTTGATCAAAATTTATTTGTATCTCATATTTACCCTTAAAATGAAAGTGATGCTCATTAAATCCGGGTATGCCTGCAATCCAAATATCACGTTCGGGATGCAGCTTCATTTTATATGGGTTTTCATCAAGCACCAGATTATTCAGGTCATATTCTTTGGCCGTACTGTAGTTTTCACCCTTCCAATTCAACAGGGAAAGTCTCCCGCTGCTTGAAGAATTCCTGAGTCCTGCAAAATGATGCACGGTGTAGGTTACATAGATCTGAGCACCGTTATTCAGAATCACGTGGTAGGCCCATTGTTCATTATAATAAGCGCCCTGTTTTTTGTGAATCTTGAAATCATCTTGTTCAAGATCCGTTATTTCGGGGGGTGTTTTTTTAATATAATTCTGGGCAAACAAAGCTTGTTGAAAATAAAATAAACAGAGGATAACGATGAATGATTGTTTCATAGAATACTGCTCAAAAAAATTAATGAAGTGAGCCCCATCCGTCAAAACGGTTAATTTGTATTGACCTCAAATTTATTATTTAGCTACCAGATAATAAAAATAACCGGGTTGGTCTTTATTGATGGTTACGGTGCCATTCATCTCAATCAGTTCTCCGCCAATCACTTTTTTAGCTAAAAACCTTTTTATACCTCCAAGCTCGTTGAGCAGGGAATACGTATCCATGTGCTTTTTCACTCTCACGTTCAGCAGGTCGGTCTGGTAGGGCTTGATTTTTATAAAGCTATCCAGCTCGCTGGTTTTAGAATCTGATTCAACGCGCTCAATGCTGGAAGGAGTGATCATATATTCGAGCCCGTTTTTGTAACCGACACCATAACCGATAGGGGTTTGAAGACCCGCCTTTCGCAGTGTTAAAAAGTGAAAGAACATGCCATTCTCTTTATTGCCGGTTTTAATACGATAACTGCGGTCAATAATTTCAGATGACAAATTATTCTGATAAATGTGATCCATATACCCGACGCCGGTTACCTGTAAGGTATCCTGATTTATGGCTACCATCCCGGTTACTTCGGCATGAGGAATAAGCAGAGAAATACCCAGTTCATTATCTCCAACTTTATACACTCCATCACCCAGTACTTTTCCTTTAGCCATGTTACGGAACGTCAGGTCAAGGTCATATTGAATCCCGTCGTTGGTATTATGGAAAAACAACCGGTGTTTATCATCAAAACTGCCTTTGCCCCAGTAGGGCCGGTCAGGGTGTGGCCGGATGTAATTACTGTCAGGATCAACCACTAAGGTTGCGGGATTATATTCCTTATTCACCACGTAGGTATTACCGTCTGTCCAGGTAACCGAAAGCTTAACGCCGGTAACTCTTCCTTTAAAAGAGCCGAAGTCATTGATGGAAAACGTGTAAATCAGCTGAACACCATTATCCAGGTGCACATGGTATGTCCAAAGCTCGTTGTAATACTTTGATGAAAGATTTTTGGCCTCAAAATCCTCGCCATCGGCATCTCCAAAACTGCCAACCGGGAAATAGACGGTTTGAGCCGAAAGAGCAGCGGGAATCAGGATTAGAAATAGAAATAACCTTAAAAAGAGTGATTTCATTAAATAAAATAATTGAAAGATTGGATAAAATAGGTGTTTGTTCGCAGATGACAGACTTTTAAATATTAACTCAACCAATATATAACATTGGAATAAATATTATGGATAGAACATTATTCTGGAGGATTTCATTGGCTTTTCTTGAAATGATCATCCTTCTGATTTCCCACAAAAACGAAGCAAGTAAGTAATTAGTCTGAATGAAGTAAATTCATATAATCAGAAGATGTTCTATTTTTAAAGATTGTATTAGGAAAGGGGAATAAATGATTTGAAAAACAGTTAATTTCTACCCATCAGGATTGAATGATATATTTTTTATGTTTAGAAATTTAAAAATAACTTCATTCAGTTTTTAAATAGCTGAGGTCATCTGCAAACGAAAATCAAAACGTGGCAAACGGACAGGGCGCTGACCTAAGAATTTTCCAAGAATTTATTTATAAATGAAACAACTTCTGCGGCTTTTCAAGCCACTATTAAAATTCAATTACTCTCATCCATATTGGGTCGTTTCCATTTGTATTGTGCTGGCTGTTTTGAGCGGTTATTATGCACTTCAGCTTAAGGTTGATACCGATATAGCTAATCTGCTTCCCGAAGATCATCCCAATGTTTTAGCCCTGGAAAAGCTTAGCGAAACAGTAGGTGGTGAAACTGAAATGCTGGTGGTTATCAACTCTCCGAGTTTTGAAGCCAATAAAGCGTTTGCCGATACGCTTATTCAGCGCTCGCTGGATTTATATTATCCCCGGTATCAAGATACGTTCTTCAAGCGGGCTGAATTCCGCCGGGAAACCGAGTTTGTAAAAGATAATGCTCTTTATTTAGCCAGCAACAAAGAACTGGATGAAGTCACGCAATTTCTTGAGGACGAGATACAGCAGGCTAAAGAAGAAGCCAACCCCTTTTATTTTGATCTTGGAGATGAAGAGGAGGAAGAGAGTACCGGTGCAGAAAACTTTGAGGACAGCTATAACATGCTGGTGCCTTCCGAATACCCGGTTAATGAAGACAGCACCATTATGGTGGTGAAGTTTTACCCAACCGGGTCCAAGAGTGATATTAAATACCTGGAGGATATGTTTGCTGAATATGATTCTCTGCTGTCTTCCATGAATCCACAGGCTTACCATCCGGACATGGAAGTTCGCTTTGGGGGAAGGTTAAAACGTCACCTTGAAGAGCTGACATCCATCATGAACGATGTATTGGGAAGTTTTGCCAGCGGAATCAGCAGTGTGATTCTGTTGGTGATGCTGTACTTCTTTTTCAAGAAATACATCCACTACCGGAAAGGAACCAATGGACGGGGGAAATATTCGGTGTGGTCGCACTTTATCCGGATGCCGGTTCCTGTTTTAATTATCGGAGTGCCTTTGCTGATTAGCCTGACCTGGACGTTTGGAATCACCTATTTTTATTTGGGAATTTTGAATACGATGACCTCGGTACTTTTTGTAATTCTGTTTGGGCTGGGGATCGATTACGGAATTCACTATTACGCCCGCTACATTGAATTGCGTTCTATGGGAATGAACGCCCATGATGCCGTGATGAGAACCAACGAGAAGACCGGGGAAGCAATCCTGGTATCTGCATTTACCACGGCCGCGGCTCTGTATATCCTGATGTTTGCTGATTTCCGCGGATTCTCCGAATTCGGTTTTATATCCGGAACAGGGATTTTACTCGCTTTGATGGCCATGTTGTATATCCTTCCGGCGTTGCTGGTTATTTTTGATGAAAGATTAAACTGGATCCTTATCTCCGACGATACCAAAGAAGAATACACCGGCGTACATCGCTATCCATTTGCTAAAACCATTGTCACAGTGGGATTGGTTGCCTCTGCCTTTGTCATCGGTTTCAGCGGTAACCTCCGCTTCCAGTATGACTTTGGCGAGCTGGAACCCACCTTCCCTGAGTATGAAGAATTCCGGTCTTTTGCCGGACAGGTAGATGACAACAGCAAACGAAATCCCGCTTACATCGTAGCAGAAGATAATGATCAGGTGGAAGAGATTGCCGCCATTTTGAAAGAGCGCATGCGTTCGGACACCACTTCGCCGACCATCCAAAGCGTGGAGACACTACAGGAACGCTACCCGACCAGTAAAGAGGAAGAGGAGCAGAAACTTCAGCGAATTGCTGAAATCCGTGAATTATTGCGTGATCCGTTTTTGGTAGAGCAGGACGATGAAGACCTGGATAAGCTGCGACAGGCTGCCCAAACCACCGAGCCTGTTTCGTTAGATTCTATCCCGAATTACCTGAAGTCCCGGTTTATCACCAAAGATGGAGAAGTGGGCCGTTTTGTGATTGTCTATCCATCGGTGGGACTGGGAGACGGCCGGCAATCCATTGCCTTTAAAAACGATGTCGCCGTAGTGAAACTGGACAGCGGAGAGAAATTCCATGCTGCCAGTACTTCCATTGTAGCAGCGTCTATGCTCGACCTGATGCGAACCGAAAGTCCATATATGGTAGGAGCTACGTTCATTTTTATTTACTTCTTCATGCTGTTTTCCTTCCGGTCGTTCCGCTGGTCGCTGATGGCCATGCTTCCGCTTTTGGTGGGATTGCTCTGGCTGTTTGGCATCATGATGATCTTCGGGCTACAGTTTAACTTCTACAACCTGGTGGTGCTTCCGGCCATTCTGGGAATTGGGGAAGACAGTGGCGTTCACCTTGCACACCGTTATCGCGAAGAAGGGAAGAACAGCATGTGGCAGGTGCTGTCGAGTACCGGTCAGCATATTACCATGGGCTCGGTGACCACCATGCTGGGTTTTGCCGGACTGCTGTTTACCAACCATCCGGGCTTACAGTCGATAGGGGTGATGGCGGTATTGGGAATTGGCATGACTTTGCTTACCTCGATTACTTTTCTGCCTGCGCTTATCCAATGGCTGGAAGACAAGGACTGGATTCGGTTTTAAGGTTAGATGTTAGACGTTTGATTTTAGATGTGAGTATTTAGATTTAACCTAAAAACTACATCACGATCACTCCCGTCATTCCTGCGCAGGCAAGAATCCAGTTTCTTTTCCGTACCGCTAACTATTTGATTTTCCTTTCTCAAAAGAAATCTGCACATTCCTGAGTGGATGTTATCCGGTGACATTATCCGTCTTACAGATTGGATAATATCCATAAAACATCGAATAAGGGATTTGAAGAGGGATTCGTGGATTTTATCTGCCGGTTGCTAACAAAACCCTTGTTCGGATAATATTATTTATATTGTTAGAGCGATGGGAAAGCAAATCCTTACAAAAAAGTTGGATATTATCCGACGAGGTTATGCGACATCCCTTTCGCATAAAAACCCAAAAGATGCGTTTGGGTGCTATTATGGATGATTTTCGAATGTTATACGACGTCTCATAAGATAGCCCATGTCGCATATTAATATGTTAGCCGGAAAGTTCTCAGCGACTGCAGTTCTTGGCAAGATAAGGGTTGGAAGTTTACTTTTTGGCCTCGGCCCCATCAATGGAGGCCAGGTAGATGTCCCGCCCGTCTTGAAGTTGAGTCTGCCCATACTCAAGTAATTCCTTGAGCTTCCCTAAATTCTCCGCTACAGCTCGGCGAATGCGTCCGACAACCAAACGTTCAAGTATCCCAGGGTACCCTGTGCGGAGCGTCATCTCGTCAATCAGTCGTGTACCGTTAGCGGTAGCCTCAAAACGTAGATGACGTTCGAACATAGGTGAACTGCCAGGGATAGTCTTGATGATCAGGCTTTGCCCCGGCTCGTAATGGATTATTTCATAACGCTGGCTGTCCGTTTTCCGTGTTTGGTAATAGCGTGCGCCACGTACAGGTCCGTTTCCATTTTCCTGGGTCACCTTTGTCACAAAATAGTTCCATTTTGGTATGTTCCTCATATCGGCCACAAACTCAAACACGTCGTTGATTGACGCCTGAATCTCAATTTCATTTTGAAATTTCATACTGCTTGCGCCTCCAATTCAAGGTTCGCGTTAATGTTGAGGGGAATACGATTTTCCAGCCGCTCCTTCGCACCAGGATCATGACTTGGCAGATAAACTGTGTGACGCTGCTCAGCGTATTTCAGAATCTTTCTATGGGTCTCTTGTTGAACGTCCGGATCGGCTCCTATCCCATCAGCTTTTTGCTCAATGAGTAATTCTTCGGTGTACGAGGCATCTCCTGCGAATAGGATAGACATAAGATCATCTTCAACCAGAATCACCGACAGATGGCCCGGGCTATGTCCGGGGGTCGGTACAAGATGGATATCCCCTGCTTGAGTGAGTGTATGATGACCGGTAAACGGCCCAAATGGTTTCTGGCTATCAAAATCAACGAATCGTGGGTTAAACCAGTCGGGCCAGCGTTGATTGAGATAACCATTCATTCGTCCCTTTATCCCAGCGGCCATTTCCCACTCTTTAGATGAGACAACAAACTCGGCATTGGGGAAATGATGCAGTCCGCCATCATGATCTTGGTGCAGATGGGTCAGCACAACCCAGCGCACGTCGTTTGGCGACAAACCGAGTTGCCTTAGCTGGGAACCAACTTCCTGTTCTGGTGTCATTTTGAATTTGGCAGCACGTTGCACAAGGGGCATGAACGGTGGGAACCATATACGCTTATTGGCGTCCACCGGGATGCCGGTGTCGATAACAATGAGTCCTTCCGGGTGTTCTATCACCCACACATAAATGGGCAGCCATTCGGTAAATTCGCTGTCAAACAGAGTGTTTTTAAAACGCTTGAGACCGTTACCCCGCCCAATGCGCCAATTTTTTGTGATTTTTACTTTGCCGGTTTCTATCGCATGAATTTTCATTTTAGCTCCTCCTTTTATGGTTATTTAAGACCTACGTTTTGAATAAAATTCTTTACCTCGTATTGAAAAAAGTCGTCTACATTCGCAATGACAGGCTGTATAAGATTGAACAATTCCAACATGATATGACCATGTATCTTCACCCAGGCCGTCGCTGCTAAATACAATGCGGGCAAAGGCAGGTCATGACCATCCACCTGTGTCAAATCAAACAACGATTGTTCTAAAGTGGGTGGAAAATTGCGATAATTAGTCGGCAGATCGATCTCCCCGCTATCAATCGCCTCGGAAAAGATTTGGGCCGTAACAAGAAAACTACGGCGTGCTGGTGGATAGGTAATACCTGTTGGTTGCGAATAACCGGGTATTGGATTGCCATAGAGTAATTGGAAATCAGTGGGATTATTGAGTGCCCACCCGCGGTAAGCGTTAGCAACAGCGGTTATTCGTTCAGCAGATGTAGTCAACTCCGGATTCTTGCTATCGGCTTCAATAGTGTCTGCCAATTGTGTGAAAGCATCTTCAATAAGGGCTGTGATAAGATCGTTCAAGCTGGAATAGTAATAGTAGAGGGCCGAGGCCGTCATTTCCATTTCTCGAGCGATGGCTCGTATAGAAAGACCACTTGTACCTTTTTCAGCCATCAATTGCCGGGCTGTGTTTTTGATTTCTTCACGTGTGATGTCACGAATTTTTTCTCGCCTCGAACGTGCCATAAAAATATTATTACGATGATAGATTTATTTGAACATTGTTTAATTAATTTAACACCGTTAAAATAAATTGTCAAGGAATACTTTCTGGATGTAAAAATTGACCGGTCAGTAGAAGAGTAAAATCACAAAATGAGGTAGCAAGCAGTTTCGGCTCGTTCTTACAACCGTGGTTACGGCTAACCCGCGCATTAACTCGGACAGGCCTCGCCCATTCTTGCCAGCTTCCCATTTATTAGTTAACCTGTCATTTGTAAATAATTTCAACATCTTTGCGCCTGCAGGTTATGCGCAAGGTCGTTATACCACAATAATGATAAAAGAGGTCGTATGAGAAATCTTAGCTTTTTATTTTTGTTACCTTTAATAATTGGTTGTTCTGTAAATCAAACTGAAGAATCAGTGTTTGGAGCATCTTACACGATTAGTTTGAGTGAACGCACACCTTTTCTTGAGGAGAATATTTTAAATATTTCACTTTACTACAGTGGTTGTAGTAACGATCATTCTTTTTTATTGAAGAAACGTGCTTCCACATCAAGAACAGA
Organism: Gracilimonas sp.; assembly: GCF_040218225.1. Lineage (NCBI taxonomy): Bacteria > Pseudomonadati > Balneolota > Balneolia > Balneolales > Balneolaceae > Gracilimonas > Gracilimonas sp. The sequence goes on along the minus strand of NZ_JAVJQO010000002.1, from coordinate 278 downwards.
AGTTTGGTTATTTAAAGAAACTCCAGATCAACCTTGCGATGGTATTGTTAGCGAAGTGAGAAACTTTGAAGTACCTCAAGAAATACTTAAACAAAAAAGCATAATATTTCTAACACCAATTGGAGAATCCGTAGTACTTAAGTAATCATATGTTGTGGTATAACAAGGCGTTTTAAATCGGACGCGGACGGGGTTCGATGGAAACTTGTTTGCAAGGAATTAATATCGCTACTTCAACTAAATTATAATCCCCGCGCCGTTTAAACGCTGGGCCGTTA